>DSAU01000055.1 GCA_011046315.1 bacterium | reverse complement strand
TAACTAATCACAGGGTAGTAATAGAGCGATTTAAGTTAATGCTTTTCATGTCAATTAGTCATGATTTAGCTAATCTGTGTTTTTAATCAACTGATAATAAAACCCGATACTCCGGATAAAATCATCAATACTGATTCTTTCATTTAAGCCATGCATCCTTGCCAGATCCTTCCGATTAACAACAACAGGAACAAACCGGTAAATATTCCTGCTTACATCTGTATAATGCCTGCTATCCGTTTGTCCCACAACCAGCATCGGGGAAAGAATTACTTCAGGATAAACTTGCTGGATTGTTTTGGAAATAATTTCGAAACCTGAAACATTTACTGGAGATACGGGAGTTGGCTCCTCAGCCTGTCCAACAACGGAGATATTGACCCTGTCGTCAGCAATAACCTTTTGAAGGTGTCGGATCACATCGGCAGATGTCTCTCCCGGAATTATCCGGAAATTCACCACTGCTTCAGCCTTTGTTGGAATCACATTGTCCTTTAGCCCGGCATTGATGATAGTAGGCGCAGTTGTCGTCCTGACAGTAGCATTCCCTGCATTGCTTCCCTCATATATGTTAACAATAATGCCTTTGAACAGCCATTGATTGGCAAAAATGGCTCTCATATAAAATGGCATCTCAGGTCCTATATAACGGATAAAATCTTTAAGCGGCGCTGAAATACCTGCTTTGGTTTGTTTGTTAATGATACTATGCAATGCTTTGTTGAGCACAGTGATTGAAGTTTCTTTTTCAGGAGTGGAGGAATGCCCTCCTTCCATTTCAACGGTCAGTGTCACCGATAAATACCCTTTTTCTGATGTTCCGATAGTAGCAACAGGTTTGCTTATCATCGGTACAATTCCTTTTAAGATAGCCAAACCTTCATCAAGAATGAATTCAGCTTCCACACCTCTTTCCTTAAGAGCAGATGCAATAACCCGGGCTCCCCGTAAACCATTTATCTCTTCATCATGGCCGAAAGCAAGATAAATGGTCCGTTCCGGGCGGTAGTCTTCTGAGAGAAGTCTCTCTGCAGCTTCAAGGATTGCGATCATTGATCCCTTGTCGTCAAGAGTACCCCGTCCCCAGATAAAGGTTCCGTCATTCTCACCCGAAAAGGGTGGCTTTTCCCAGGCATCTGTTTCAGCGGCGGGCACAACATCCATGTGAGCCATAAGGATAACAGGCTTTAATGATGCATCCTTACCTTCCCAGGTATATAAAAGGCTGAATTCTGAAAAAACCTCTTTTTTCAGTTCTGAGTGGATCAATAGATAGGTCTCAGCAATAAACTGATGGAATTCCAAAAAGACAAGGCTGTCAATCGGCAAATCAATCTCATGAGAAATGGTCGGAAACGTTATCGCCTTTGACAGGTTTGCTACGCTTTCGTTTCTGAAAACCGGCGGAGTTACAGGCTCAACTTCAATCTGTATCGATTGAAACGTGATTGTCTTAAAGATTACAACTACCAACAAGACAATTATAAGGGCTAAAAGAATGCGAAGTGTTTTTTTCATTTCATTTCCTTGTTTTGAAAAGCATACAAATGCTCCGAAGTGCGCAAATAGAGACAATCTCCTTCGATGGCAGGCGTTGCCAGGATTTTACCTTTGAGCCGGGCTTGGGAAACTATCGCCGGTTTATCTTTTGCGGTAATTAGCATCACATTCCCGTTTGCGATGCTGCGTAAATATGAGCGTTTGCTGCAACGGGCGAAATGATCCGCTGGGTAACAATATCGAATTTTAATGAGTAGTTAACTCACATCCCAACGATCCGAATTTATCTCGGCGCGATGATGCGGTTGTTAGACCTTCATTTCTGTGCAGGTTGAACCTGCACATTGAGAAATGTGCCTTTCCCAAGATGGTTTTCGATGAATTTCATGCAATCGGTAATCTCAAAAGTCACTACAGTTGCATAGCCATTTCCCATTTATCCTCATCGGTATAAAATTCAGTCCCAAATTTGAAAACGCTTGACTTTATAAATTAATCTTTTTATTATTCCCTTAATTCACAAAACAAGTGGGGAATATCGTGAACCTGAGACTGGGAAATATGATGGACTTTGACAGATTGTCAGTGTCATTTTCATATTCGTCCAACGCCACTTCGGCGGATTTTTTACCGCGGAAACGCTTTTTAATTTGTTCCTTAATTTTATCGTAAGCTTCTTTCCCCGCCTCTCCCAATGCCCCGCCCGCTGCCCTTGACGCGCCGTTTGCCAGCGCCGTCAAGATCAGGGATATTGGATCCATGGTTTGCTCCGATTTTAAAAATGAAATATTTTGAAAACCATTGACGAACTTGAAGCTGTTTAAAAATAACAAACTATCAGTAAAAAGCAACCGGAAAATTCAAAAATTGTCAAAAAAAAAGCGCAGTTCTTTTTTTGTTTTTTTTCAGAAATCGGGCAACACTGATGGGGCGGATGCGCATGTTCTCAGAATTTTCAAAAAAATCAAACCGAGGATAATCTTTAATATCCGAGTTTTCCTCTTACTCAAAAAACGAAGTCCACCTTTAAAGTGGACTCCGTTCAGGCAGCGTTTATTTTCGATTAATCTTTTTCCGGCGCTGAATTGCCTCCAGCCGCATCTGGTCTTTGGCGTTGTCGTTGCGGTCGATGGTGATCTGGTCGATGGCGTGATCAGTGCCGCCTTCGTGGCGGATCACATCATAAATCGGATCCCAGACCCTGCCGATGCGGTATTGCTCTGAGGTGCGCAGTACCAGGTCGTAGTCCTCGCCGTAGTTGCGGCAATGGGGGGTGTCGTTCAAACCGAAACCGCCCAATTGCTGAATGATTTTGATGTGAGCCGAACGCGGCGCGCCGGCGCCGTTGATGCGTAGCAGGTTGTTGCGTCCGTTTTCTTCGGTCCACTCGTCGTGAGTGACCACCGGTATTTTTTCCATCCGAATGATCTCGCCGGTCTGGCTGTTTTTCTCCCAGACTTCGTAGGAACCGATCACCATGGCAATCTGCGGATCAGAGTCGAAAACTTTCAGCAGTTTTTCCACGGCGTCCGGCTTAAGCCGGTCGTCTGAATCGAGCTGCACGTAGAATTTACCACGAGCTTCACGCATGCCTTTATTGAGGCAGTGACCGATATTGTTAATGTCCTCGACAATTAGCCTTACAGCGGGTTTATTGGGATCATATTTTTTGCCGCCATCAAGGTATGGTTTAACACCTTCGATTGTCGGGTCATTGGGACCGCCATTGACCACCACGATCACTTCCACATTTTGCAGAGTCTGTGCCTGCACGCTTTCGATTGCAGTGCCGATAAATTGTTTGCGGTCGAAAACCGGGATCACCACACTGGCAATGCATTGTTTGAATTTTTGATCTTCTTCGCGGCTGTATTCAACCTGGTGGTAATTTTGCCCGGGCGCCAGATAAGCGCCGCTTCGTTTGAGATGTTCGGTGATGGCGTCTTCCATTTCGAGTTGGATATCTTTTCCGGCGAGCAGATAATCGAATACATCGTGGGCTTTTGCCGCGGCTTTTGCAAGATAGAGATGCCCGTTCTGTTTGGCTTCGACGTGATACAGAGAGTGATTTTCACTGACTCGCAGCCGCAGGTCATACAGATGCGCTGCCTGATATTTTTTATTGAGTCCACCCAGTTTGTCTAATACCGCTCTGGGGAAAAGCCATACCGCGCCGAAATCGATATTATCGCGAAGCCGTCCTGCATGATGGGGCAGCAAATGGATGTCCTTTTCAGCGCCGTCGGCTCCCACCTGCCGGTAGTCAGCGTAAACCATGCCGCAATCGCTGTGGCGCGCGGCAACATGCAGCATCAGCTCCAGTGTGCTCAGCCGGAAGGTGATCTGCGCCTGGTCATTGTTCACCAGCATCACATAATCCCCGCTACATTTTTGCAGCGCCTGATTTATCGAATGGGCGCGGCTTTTAAAATCCAGCGGTGCATGAATAATTTTTTCATGTTTTGTTACTGCGGGATAGGCGACATTGGCGCCACGTTCATCAGCGATGATGAGCTCCCAGTTGTTGTAATTTTGTCCAATCAATTTCTGAATCGAACGGTCAAATTCTTTGTCATCATAACCCAATTTGTCATTGTACACCATGACCACACTGATTTTTTTCATTGAACTGTCTCCTCTGGTTTGATATTAAAATATTTATTATTTTTCGATGCAGTAATTATATCCGGCTGTAGATTTATTTTGCCACCAATCCATTTGTTTTCCGGTTTTGTTGAATTACCGAGAATTCAGTTGCCGGTTAATAAATGGCTGATGACTGGCAAAAGATAGCTTTATTTTATGACTTTTTCAAGTGAAAAAAGTTAAATTTTCCAAATTGTTTCCAATTGAAAAAAACCAAAAAAAATAAATTTCGATTACCACTGTAAGATTTCAGTTACTGGTGGAAATGGAAACTGATGCCATCGCTCTATCTGATACAATCGATGCAATTGCTTAGTTAATTTGAAAAAATTAACGTTTAACAAAATGATCTGAATGTCAAGCGATGGCATCGGTAATCCACCCAAACCTGATGTATTACTGCACGCTGTATGACCTCACTTACAGGGGTTTTCACATTTCGAACGGTTTTGAACAAATTGGAGTGTGGCGCCTTTACAGGCTATCTATAGTAT
>DSAU01000363.1 GCA_011046315.1 bacterium | reverse complement strand
GGCTTCAAAATGACTGTCATGATATTTTTTGCCCACCCAGTCGGGTGCGGAATCGACATACATCTGAATGAAAACTTTCAGTCCGACTTCGTTTGCTAACTCGCATAACAGTTTCAGGTTTTCGAAATTATATTGTCCCTCACGAGGTTCACAGCTTGCCCATTCAACCCAGGTCCGAACGGTATTGAATCCCAACTTTTTAATCTTCTGCAGATCTATGCGCCATTCAGCAGCAGAATTTTCAGTGATCGGAGATAACATCGGCGCGCGCGCTTTGCCGCCGCTGTACCAGACCGATAGCGGAAGGAAATTCTCCGAACTCTCTTTTTTTGCGACGGTTTGAGAAAAACCCATACTGCTTGCCAGCATTAATATCATTAGTATTGTGAACATAATTTTTTCTCATTATTTGCAACTGTGAATAATTTCAATAGCTGATACCAAACGAAAATGTATGCACCGAATTGAATACACCAAAGTCCTGGAAGGCATAATCAATTCTCAGCCGGCTATTTTGTAAATTCTGATAAAAACCAAATCCGAAAGTCAATCCTCGCTCGTCATAATTTCCCATATAACCGGAACGCAGAATCAGCATATCTTTTAAATTATATTCGGCGCCGAATTTGAATTTTTCTTTAAAATCGCGTGGGTGTCGGGTCTCAAAGCCAATGATAAGCGGACTGCCATCCTTAAATTGGTTGAGAAAAGCTAACGGATCAAGTGTCAGGCTGAATGAGACCGCAAACGGAAGCGGAAATTTTTCGTCTTCAAATTTAATTTCGCGGGAAAAATTTTGGATTGCCGCACCAAATCTGATACGCTGAAAAAGGAAATCATAGATTGCGCCAATATCAATGGCGGGCTCGGTTAATTGGTAAGCTTTTTGTTCGATTGACAATGCGGGATCATCCACATCATCGCCTTCAGTGGCAATCCAGGCATTGTTCAAATCCTGATTGGCAAGTTTAATGCGTACGCCATAGGAAAATCGATTAGTGACGCGCTGTCCGTACGAAAAACCAATGGCGAATGATTGAGGTGAAAAGGTACCGGTTTCGACAAATCCCTGTTCATTATCGGCGCGACGCGTCCCATAAAAATCACCGTAGTCCATAAACAGGGCGTCGATGGCAACAACCCCCAACCAGCCCAAATTTATGGCGCCGGCGATTGAGCTGTGATTGATCTCGGCAATGCCTTTGGTATAATTTAACGCCAAATCAAACTTGCTCTCGATCCAACCCAATCCGGCGGGATTCCAGAATACGGTGTTGGAATTTTGTAGCGTCACCAATCCCAGTCCGCCGCGGCCGATCGCTTCGGCAGAAATCGGATTTTCTAAAAATCGAAAACCAACCTGTCCTTTTTTTACAATACCCTGACTGCAGATTGTTGCAGCAAGGATAAAAACTATTGAAATAGCCAGAAAAGCTAATTTACACCACTTCATTATTGGCTCCTTCGGTTTTTGCTCACAATAATTTAGAAAAACATGCTAACGTACTAAAATAAATTTGACGAATTGATCGGATAATTGATGACCGTTGACATCTTCGGCATTGGTTACCGCCAGAATATAGATACCGCTGGTTACGTATTGATTGGTATCAGTTCGCTGATCCCATTCATGCTGGTCAGTACCAAAATGATCGAACGAATTGATCCTGTCGCCAGTTTCGGTGAAAATTGTTAATGTACATTTATAAGGTAATTTCACGAACAAAATTTGTGACGGAGCCCCGGGAAATCCCAATCCACCGGCTCTGATCGTCGCTGGATTGGGAACCACGCGCACCTGATCGCTCACAGCCAGACCGGCTTTAAACGGGATCGCCGGCATTCCGCTGCGATTGGCATAGCGTGAACTTTCCAATTTCTGTCCGGGAAATAATCCGTCAGTATTTTGGCTGCCGTCGTCAAGGGAGGTAACCGCGTAATAGTAGCTAACACCGCGTATTACATCAGAATCGATGTAAGTCGTCTCAGAGCGATCTGTCGTTTCAAAAATCAACGCCCAGCGCTCCCCGCTAAAATTATCTTCAGGATCATTAACAAAAGCCGCGCCTTTTTTTCGATAAACGCGCCAGGCATACCAATCATCGATGCCGGAATCAGGATCTTTGTAATAGGCTTGATCCGGATAGGACCATGAAACCACGACCCGATCGGCATCGCTCTTGACCACTAAATCCGGCGGAGGAGGCGGATCCGGAACGTTGAGACCTCGATTCCATGCCCAATAAGCGCGATCTAATGTCTTAAAAAGAGAATCGACGCCGGTTTTAAGGTAAGCATTTTTTTGGGCATCGGTGATATCACCCTGAAACCACGCCTTGCCAACGCTGTCAGCTTTTTCCCAGGAAATGGATCCGTTTCCGATAGCATAGACAACGGTTACCGAATCCTGAATGCCGAGCGAATCGTTTTTTGTTAATTCATAAGGTCCGACGGTAATAAATCGCATCGGTCCTTTTTCAGGAGATGTTGCCCAACCTTCGCTGATAATATCTTTGGGAAATTTACCACGATCGTCATGACCAATATAAGTATCGCGCAGTCCAAAATCGCGGCGTCCCCAGAGGTCTTTAACAATTCCGGCATGGGGCATCGAATATGGTTGCGACGGGTCGTCGGTTGTATCATGGGCAGATTTTGGGGCATGCAGCAAGGCGTAACCGGGTATTTGTGGTGAAAGCAGATGGCCGTTTATTCGGCTGGGATCGCCGGTGTCATCGATTGATCCGTTGGGATAAGCGGCAATGCCCTTCATTTTAGCGTCCCAGTAGTAAGCGACTTTTAGCGAATTTCGTTCGTTGCCGGAAACAAGTTCAGATTCTCGTTCAAACCAACTATCAAGATCATCTTCTCCTTCGAAAGTAAAATGTCCGATTACTGCATACTCACCGGCTTTTGAAGGTCCAAAGCTGAAGGCAACAGGCCACCAGAGGCGAATTGTTTGATCAGGAAAGACATCCTCGGGTCCCGGATTTTCGATGGGACGCCTGGTCTCACCGGTGAATTTATATGTCGCCTTCCAGATCAGATAATCCTGATGGTTGGGATTGCTAAAACCATAAACCTCGATGTGGGTGCGGATTCCCCAGAACGGCAATATATCTTCCCAACTGGCGATGATGTCGGCCTTTAGGGTGGGATCGGTTTCCCAGCGATACTCACGATAAAGCGGAACACCATCGACAGTGACATACGGCGGTCGATAACGCCTTTGCTCCAATGAATAATCATTTCGTCCGTTGCTGACAAATGGAGTGGGGATGATTTTGTGCAAACCCTTGTGATCAATGACCCCGTTGTCATCCAGACAGATGGGATTGAAGATTTGATATAGCATCTGAGAATGCCATTGGTCTTGCGGCCAAAACCAAATTTCGGTTTTTTCAGGTCCGGAGCCGGTCAACATCCAGCTATATTGAGTCGTAAATTGTCCCTCTCCGCTCAATTTTTTTAAATCCAGTTTAATAGCATTTACATCGATAAACAGCGGCGGTCCGTTATAATTTTTTTGTGAATGAACTGGTCTGAATTGAAGCGTCAGCGAGATCAATAACATAAAAAGCAGTGATTGTTTATATCGGCAAACCATTTCTTGACTCCTTCGACTTGATTAGAATCTTATTCTTAAACCCAAAAGCACCCGCTGCGGATTTAGAAACAGCGGCGCTGTAAACCAGCCTACGTCGATGTGTTCTTTGTTCCATTCGCCCAGTTTGTCATTTCCTTTTTGGTCTCCGCTTTCATGCGGAAAGTGGAGCGAATCTTTGTAGCGATCGAACTGAGCCGTGGTCATGTTTTGAAACGAGAGCCGTTTCTGATTGAGCAGGTTCTGAACGGTGAGTACCAATTCCAGGTCAATTCCGGCAAGTTTCATCACTTTCGATGCTCGCAAGTCAGCATTTGAGTAGTCAACTACCTGGATTCGTATTTGTTTGTCTTCCGCTTCCTGGGGATTGATAATTTGCTCGCCGCCATCACGCCATTCATAGTATATGTTTAAGTATATTCCACCGAACGGATGGGAATCGAATAATTTTGGTCCCCAATTGAACGGCGAATGCAGGTTAAAATTAAAATGTGCGCGCTGTCGGGGCTGGCGGATGTCGAGATTGGCAAAGCGCATCTCTTCCCGGGCGCGCAGTCTGTTTTCAAACACCTGATAAAGACCGCTGCGCCCGCTGCTCTGAAGCATATATTCAAAATTGCTCCAGAAAGTTATAAAGCGCCCCAGATTTTTTTCAAAACGGAGTTCAATTCCCCGGGTGTCGTTGTAAGCGTCGGGAAAATATTTACTGACGTATAATTCTTCAAAATAATCAATAAAGGTTCGATTTAACGGTTCGTTTTTAACGTCCTTATAATAAAAACTTACATTGGCAAGATAATTGTGCAAAAACCGCTGTTCGTAACCAAATTCATAAGCGATGGTTTTCGCCATCTCCAAATCCGGTGTGGGAACGATGGCTGATCCCGGAGAAACGGTGAGGTTATACAGAAAATGAATATTGGGTCGTTGAAAAAAGTGTCCGTAATTGAAATAAAGTTTGCTGTTTAATGTTACCGGAAAAGCAACGCCCAGCCGTGGCGACAATTTGAGTTGAGTTTTATTTTTGGTCGCCGGCCAGCCTGGTGG
>DSAU01000544.1 GCA_011046315.1 bacterium | reverse complement strand
GCCGGAGTATATGCAAATCGTTGAATCAATTACAAAAAGCGATGATGAAGAAGTAAGCCTGGCAGCGCTATATGCCCTTCAAAGCATCGGGGATGAGCGTGCACTCGAGGCAACTATCGGGTTGTACGACCGGACGGAAAACGAAAAAAATCGCGGTAAAATTATTTATGTGCTGGGCAATTATGACTCTCCCAAAGCAGTAACTAAACTGATTGAAATTGCGCAGAGCGATCCGGATCCTGGGGTGCAGCAAAAAGCCGTTTTTGCGTTGGGTAACAAACGAGATGAAAAAGCAGTTGAAGCCTTGAAAAAGATTGTACAATCAAAAGGCAATAGCGAAATTCGGAGGCGTGCGCTCTATGCACTGGGCAATACAGATATGAAGGATATGGTTTTATTCCTGGGTAAACTGGCGCGTGAAGAGGACGATGAATCACTGGCGAAGGCAGCAACACATGTATTGAGCAATATAAAAGATAATTCAGCCACCGAAGAACTGAAGACAATTATCAAATCCGCGAAACTGGCTGATGCACGCCAGGCTGCCGTCCATGCCATTAGCAATCGTGGTGATGTTGGTTCGCTTGCTGTCTTGCGCGATGTGGCGCTAAATTCTAAAGAACCTGCGCTAAGCCGTTCCGCGGTGCATGCGATAGCCAATATTAATGATAAGCAGGCGTTGGAAGTTTTAAAGGAAGTCGTAGAAGCCAAAGTTGATCCAAGAACACGGGAGGTTGCGCTTTACGCCATTGGAAATTATGGCGGTGAGCTGGCGCGCGATGTTTTGATTAAAACAGCCTCGTTTCATCCTGACGAAAAAATAGCCAAAGCAGCCGTATATTCGCTGGGGATCCTGATGAAAAAGGGTGAAGTTGAATTGATGTACGATGTATTAAAAAAGACCAAATTTCCGGAAGTAAAAAAGGCAGCCCTGTATGCCATCATGGCGCATGGTGGAAAGGCTGGCGTGGAAGTGATCGCTAATATTTTAAAAACCGAACAAGATGTCGAATTGCGGCGGGCGGCTGTTCGGTCGCTTGCCAATTCGGAAAGCGATGATGCTGTAGATATTCTGGTTGATGCAATTAACAATGATAAAAATATCAGTGTGCGCAAAGATGGTGTGATAGCACTGGGGCAAATTGGCACGCCCAGAGCCCAGGAAGCGTTGGTGAAAATTTTAGAGAATAAATGACTCTCAATATCAGGCTATTATTGGTTTGTATGCAGCCTGTGATCAGCAATATCAGGCACATTTGCTCGTGTTGCATCTATCCAACTGGGATCATGAAAAGGAGGTACCATGTTCAGAATCAATTTTCGATATATATTGCTCATCACTCTGTTGACGGCATGTTTTTCGGCGGATTCAGCAGTCATTGCCCAAGTTCGAGATGACATCAAAACTCAACTGCGGATTCCTGATTCGCTGCACATTCAGATTATTACAACCTTTGATCAATCAATCAACTTCGGCAGAATTATCAACATTGCCGAGGATCAAATTGTTTTTAAAACCGAATACGGCTTGCTTAAAATTCCGCTCTCAAAAATAAAGGAAATTCAGACAGTAGCCATTTCCCGAATTAAAAAAGGTGACTACTGGCTTCCCAACCCAAATAGCACGCGGCTGTTTTTTGCGCCGTCAGCGCGCCTGCTGAAAAAAGGAGACGGCTATTTTTCCAGTTATTATCTGTTTTTGATGGGCGTTGCTTATGGCTTAACCGACAAAATTACTATCGGCGGTGGTGTGTCGTTGCTGCCGGGAGTAGATCCTCATGAGCAGATATTCTTTTTGACGCCCAAGCTGGGAATCGCCTCCACCAAAAAGGCTCAGTTTGCCGCCGGCGCTCTGGTTATGAAACTCCCTGATTTCGATGATGACGAAAAAGCGCCGCTCATCGGCGTTTTTTATGGCGTAACCACAATTGGCGGTCCGGATGCCAGTCTTACCATGGGGCTGGGTTACGGCTTTGTGGACAATGATTTTGCCGATAAACCACTACTTATGCTCGGCGGAGAAAAACGTTTATCGCGTCGGCTGGCGTTTGTCTCAGAAAACTGGGTCATGCCGGGTGTTGATAACCCGTTCATCTCTTATGGAGTTCGATTTTTCGGAGAAAAATTGAGCGTCGATCTGGCGTTGTGGAATGTGCTCAGCAAAGACATCTTTTTTCCGGGATTCCCCTACGTCGATTTTGTGTTTAATTTTTAGCCGGACATGCTGCTCAATTGCAAATCAAATTTGGTAAGATGGAACAAGGAACAGAAGGTTTGGAACCTTAGTTGTAGCGACGTTCAGTGTTCAGGATTAGCAAAATGAAAATTTATAATAATGATTTGTCGGTTCATTCAGCAAGGGCATTAGATTGGTATGACCGGGAATTTACCTCGGGAGTGAAATTTATAAACGGTGATACTCTAATGGCGCGAATAACTCCCTGCCTTGAAAATGGGAAAAATGCATTCGTGGATTTTTTAAGAGATGGTCAGGTTGGATAGGGCTCCACTGAGTACATAGTTTTTCGAGCTAAAAAACCATTACCTGCGCCGGGCTCGACGCCTGCCTGTGCGTTGCCTGCTTGCGCGCGACGCGCAGGCAAGCACGCAGACAGGCGGCAGGCAGATGGCAAGAAGCGCTATCTGGCAGAGGTGACTGCGCTGTCCAAAGCATTTGCTCTCGCTGTTCCGCATGAGGACGCGCTCAAAATTCGTGATGAAGTGGGATTCTTCCAGGAGGTCCGTGCCGGGCTGCCGAAAGCAACGGTTGAAGGCGAAGGTAAGAGCCCCGAAGAGATGGATACCGCGATTCGCCAACTGGTATCGCGGGCCGTGGCCTCAGAAGAGGTCATCGACATTTTCGCTGCGGCCGGATTAAAGAAACCGGATATCTCGATTCTCTCGGACGACTTCCTTCAGGAAGTGCGGCAGCTTCCTCACCGGAACCTCGCGGTGGAATTGCTGAGAAAACTCCTGAACGATGAGATCAAGACAAACTCCCGCAAGAACGTCGTCCAGGCGCGGTCTTTTGCGGAGATGCTTGAAAAGGCCATACGAAAATACCAGAACCGGGCAATTGAGGCCGCGCAGGTGATCGAGGAACTCATCAAATTGGCCAGGGAAATGCGCGAGCCTCAGCAGCGTGGCGAAAACCTTGGCATGACCGATGATGAAATCGCCTTCTACGATGCGCTTGAGGTTAACGACAGTGCGGTGAAGGTTTTGGGGGATGATACGCTGAAGACGATTGCGCACGAACTGGTTGAAGCGGTCAGGCGGAGCGTGACCATAGACTGGACTTTTCGCGGAAATGCCCGCGCCCAGATACGCGTGATCGTGAAACGGATTCTGCGCAAATACGGCTATCCACCCGACAAACAGGAAAAAGCAACCCAAACCGTTTTGGAGCAGGCTGAAGTTCTCTGTAAAGAGTGGACAACGGTATGAAAACAAACACTGCCTAAAGGGCGCTACACCGGACGACAATTCCGCTGCCTGCTTGTGCGTGTACGCAAGCAGAGAGGCGCTCCATTGCCGCCGGTGAACTTAATCGAACCCTGGGCAATAAACAACCGAGTTATGCGCAATCAGGTAGACAAAAATATCAGACATTGATTGTGTTGTGTCAGCTAATCTCCAAGCAGCCAATTATTTTCGTGCCGCGTATTTTTGACTTGACATTTTCGCAAAAGTTTTTTATAATACAACTGCAAATAAAATTAAGATCGTGAGATTAATTAAATCGAACGCTTCTGAATTTCCGACTATCGCCTGACCTGATATTCTCACTAATTTATCTCACGCTTTTGATCCCCATGCAACTTCTTTTTACCGCCGAGCTGATGGGACATAGCATTTATTGAAATAATGATGGAATACAGTTCAATAAATTAACGGCAAAGCTTGCGGATAGAAATTCATGTTCAAACGGTTTTGCTTATCAAATTTATATCTGTAGTTGCTAATTCAGTGCCTGAGCATTAAATAAAGTACGAGCGAATCAGATCAATCGTGTTTCTTTTTTGAACTCGACGACAGATAAGATTCTAAAAGTTAGACACAAATTACTTTCGGAGAAAGCAGTAATTTTAATTGAACCACTAGATAAAATTGGAACTATTGTTTGGCCTCGCAAGGGATAAAGAAAATTTGATATTTTCAATTATAGTAAAAGAAATAACTTTTTTCATTAAATTACTCAAAAACTTTTTCAATCAAATCTAAATAATATTAAGAAAGTTAAGTATAAACAAATTAATTTAAGATTCAATTAGTTATGTGTAATCGATAACTTTGGTGTGTTATTGGTAATCCGATTGGCTAACCATCCTGTCAATCCAATAAATGGATGTCGATATACCTACGAAATGCGCTATATTCCATGCTTCAGATTATTGTAGGTACGTCTTAGAGAAATCGTCCACAGATTACAAAGGTGTTGGCTGCCTTAAAAGGGACGGGGGTTGGCTTCCTTTCGAATCAAAAAAATTAGCGAGAGATTACTACGAATATGAACTTGCTGAACCTGCTCGAGCCAAAAAACAAAAGCCTTGGAAATGGAAAGATTGCTCAGGGTGTGTCTAAACAGTTTGAGGACAAAATTTAAAATGTCTAAAGTTTAGGTAAAAAATATCTTATTTGAATGAAGGTTTTATACAGAATGATATAGAG
>DSAU01000548.1 GCA_011046315.1 bacterium | reverse complement strand
ATATACAATTGGTTTCCTTATGCTTCAACTGATTTTTTTGCTTGGAATTAATTGCGCATAACTCTAACTGCGGGGTTTATGGGTTATGCCGAAATAAAAAACGTAAAAAATATTAATCATAAAAATTCTCGAAACATTATGGTGGAATGCAAAATATGAGTCAGATATCGCGAAATGCTCCTTGTCCTTGTGGTTCAGGCAAAAAACATAAAAAGTGTTGTGGTGCCAGACAAGCTGACCACAGGCAAAACTTGCCGGCGGGGATACGCATGAAGGGTGGCGTCATTTTTGATGAGAAGTCGAATGCTTATATTCCGATTGTGCATTCCTGGGACAACGTTGATTGCATCGGCGAACCGGAAGAATGGCGCTCTGACAAAACATTTTCAAACGAAGATGCGGCTATGAATTATTATAAGGTTAGCATACGTCCAACATTACAAAGATTAATGTCCAAAATGGAAAATGAATCTTCCAAAACCAAAGTGACCTACAAAAAGTTGGAATGAGTATGCAAAAACTTGGCAGAAAATTGAGCGAGTAAAAAGTATGTCCCAGAATGATAGCAGAGTAATAGGCTTTTTTGCATTTGCATCGAGAAATGAAGTCGTTTGCACAGAGGGAGCGGCTTGTATAATTGCGGGGTCAAAGGAATCGATGGTAGAATATTTAAAAGAAACTGATCCGGCAAATATTAAAAAGCATACGATCAAGAAAACTCGTTTCGGGGAGATCATGCAAGGTCTTCAATATGGCGCGGCTTATGCTTTTGATGAAGAATCCTATAATTGTTTTTATCCGCTTGCGCGCGAAGAGGGACTAGATGTTCAACAGGCTGACTTTCAAAAGCAGAAATTAGAGGGAGGTCGTTTTTTTACTGTGAAGATATTGGAAAGTTAGCGACAAAATAGAAAAGTAAAGTTATTATAAAATTGAACTTTATAGAATTCCTATGTCATTAAAAAAAATCTGGCATAACATTTTCATGCAGCCGATTTTAACCGCCGATTCGTTCAGGCTAAATTCGGGGCAGTTTCAGGTTCAGTTAGTTTGCGCTGGTTTCTCTGATGCGGTTAAAACGGCTGATGAAAGCGTTAGCGTGCGACACGAAGCTGCATAATTGAATGTTTGTTCTTTAGACAAACCTGATATGGTCCTATCAGTACCCTACGGTGACATGCTACTCCTTAGCCTTCGCTCAGGACAGGCTAGGCGCAGGTGACGGGGTGTGAAGCTCACCGGATCCGTCAGCTAACGGATACCGAAATGGGAAGAAGCCGTGAGGATGAAACCCATTTCCGAGTTCGCCAACTATTAGTTTTAGAGCATTAAAAGAAGTACGAGCACACCAGATCAATCGCGCTTCTTTTTTGGGCTCAACGACTGATAAAATCCTAAATATTGAAGATACTGATTTACCAGATCTCTCAAAGGACGAATCTGATCTTTGGAAGCAGCATAGGGAATTCCACAGGTTATTGAACTTTGTGCAAATCCGTTCAAGTTTATTGACAGCAAACAGAGAAGCAGCATTATGTTTGTGCTCATAAATTCCTCGACAGTTAATGTTGTTAATTCCCCCAAACTTACACAACCGACTAATGAAAAACAGCAGCCAGAACGGCAAGAACAAACTATGGCTGCTGACCGACCCGACGCCATGATGAAATCAGTTGCTAATATTTTCACTTTAACAATCAAAACCGCTGACAAGTTTCACCAATTTGAGCTATCTTCGATATTTTGATAATACGCCAAACAATCGCTCTATTTCGAGTGAAAACGCTGAAAGGAGAAAGTTAAACTTCTGTGGCAACCTTTCAAGGGCTGTATAAAAATCCTTCCCGATAGCTTCTATCGGAGTCAGAAAATTCGCCATTCACCAGCTTCTGTTTTTTTCGAAAATTAATGGAAGGGTCCTGATCTGGGGACAGTCCGGCGATGGTCTGGGATTGATCAACCTTTTTCATCAGGTCAATCTTCGAATAATGGTTATCCATTACCGGCAAATAATTGCTGATTGGCTTCTATTCAGCGCTGCTCATTATTACATCTGATCGGAATTGAACCTGAAAATCGCCGACAATAAATCCTGAATCATCCACGATCTGGGTGGAATTCAAAGGGGCAGATAGTTGTTGTAAATGATCGATGACGGACTGGGCTCTGATTCCGGTCAATGGTTTTGGCTGGAATGCGATTTCGTAATTATCGACAGAAATCGGGATAACACGCGCCAATAGCAAGCCGTGACGCGTGAGATACGTTTTCAGGATCACACTGTCCGCTACCCACCGGCTGTACGAAGAAAAGGCGAAATTTCCCAGACTGTAGGCAATCAACCGGTTTTTATAAATTTCCAATCCCTGTAAAACATGCGGATGATGTCCGATGACCAGGTCTGCCCCGTAGTCAATAGCAAGCCGCGCAAATTCTTGTTGATATTTCCTGGGAACGGTCTGATGCTCTCCGCCCCAGTGAAATGCCACGATAACGATGTCGGCTAATGAATCGCTGCTTTGAATTGAATTTTTAAAACTTTTGTGGTGAGGATAAGCAGTTCCGGCAGTAGAGTCAGTTGCCCAAAACTCATCAGGGTAGGTCATGGAGAAACCGAGAAAAGCGACTTTGAACCCTTTGCTTTCGAGTAGCGCGGGTTTCAAGGCATGCGCCAGATTGAACCCTGCTCCGCAATAAGCGATTTCAAAATTATCAAGCGTGCTAATAGTGTTTATCAGCCCTTCTTCGCCGTAGTCCAGAATATGATTGTTGGCAAGACTGACCACATCAAAGCCCGCGTTAACCAAACCGACTGCATGCTGCGGCTGGATTTTGAAGTTGTATTTTTTCTCAAATTTTTCACCGCTATCGGTAAAAGGCCCCTCCAGATTTCCGAAGGTTAAATCTGCGCCGGTGAGAAAAGATCGAGTTGCCTCAAATGGGTAATCCACGCCATATCTTTTAATATAGCCGATGGTATGATTGCCCAGCATGATATCCCCCACTGAGACCACCGTTACCGATGGCAAAATCGCAGCAGGTTCAAACTGTATCCGGTAACAAACAGGTGGATTGGGAAAACTGAACACATGCAGTGGATCAGATTGAACCGTAACAAAATGTTTGCTGTTTGAACAATTTAATAGGATGACAATCATCCAACTCAATATGAGCAACCGCTTCATAGTTTTTACGCTATCCTCATATAAGAAAGCCCCGCCTTACCGGGCAGGGCTCAAACTGGTGTTCAAATTGGTTGATTGAAATATGTGATTCACATAGCAGCGATTAGCCCTGTGGTTTGTCGCTATCGGTTACCTCTTCAGCGGCGACATCAGTGATATCTTCATCAGCGCCCTGCTCACCATATTCTTCTCTGACTTTTTCGAGCTCTTCCTTTTTCTGAGAGAGCTGGTGGTTAAGATCTTTAACCTTGTCAATGATTTCTTTAACGTCTTCGTGAGAGGCAATCTTGGTATTGTTTTCTTCAGCGATCAATTGATAAACCTTTCCGCCGAGCAGGGTAAATTGTTTGTCGATATCGCGTTTAACACCGATAATATCGACTTTAATTTTGCCGATTTTTGTATACTCATCGGTCTTTTTAGCGACTACAGAGACGCCTCTTTTAAAAACTCTTGATAAATCATCCCAAAAGCCCATATAGAACTCCTTTGCTTTATTTGATTGTTGTTGAAAGATTTTTGACAATTTAATCAGAAATTTAGAAAATGTCAAGTGGATTTAGAACTGTTTTACTAAAGTCACGCTGAAAAGTTCAATACCTTGGCTTATTCAATGTAAAACAATATTTTTTAAACAAATACGATAAACTTTAAATAAAAATATACCAGCGGTGCCACAAACAGCGGCGCATCAAATCGATCCAACATACCGCCATGCCCGGGTAACAAACTGGACGAATCTTTCACGCCGGCGTCTCGCTTAAACACAGATTCCACCAAATCTCCGAGCTGCGACATTACCGCGACGATCAGTGCAATTACCATGCACTGAAATAATGTCAGGCTTTTAATGTAGCTCAAATGAAAAATGTAAGCAGTGATGAATGAGAATAACACACCGGCGATTGCGCCTTCGACGGTTTTATGGGGGCTGATTCGGGAATACAGTTTATGTTTTCCGACGGCTTTTCCCACAAAATAAGCCGCGGTGTCGCAGATCCAGATCGTGATGAGCATCAACAATATCCAGCGCCCGCCGAGTTGGTAGTCCATATTCAATTCCAGCGGCAGTTCGCGAAGCAGTATCATAAATCCAAAAAACACCGGTGGATAAAACAAACCCCAGGCTGTTGCAGCAATATTTAATGTTGCTGATCCTTTATTACGAAACAATTCGATCAGCAAAATACAATAGAACGTTGACAGGGTTAGCACCCATAACATTTGAAGACCATAATAATAAAATGAAATCGTAATGGCGAAGCCGCCTAACATACCCACTGATTTCAAAGGCTGCATTCCTTTGCTTTCGGTCAGTCTAAAAAATTCATGCTGCGAAACGAGATTGATAACAAGAACCAGAATAGCAAATGGCAAACCGCCCTTTAAAACAAGAAAAATGATGAGCGGCGCTCCGAAAATAGCAACCAGTACTCTAAGTCCCAACTTTTTTAACTCCAAATCGCGCTCCTTTTATCGATGTTAAATGTGCCTGT
>DSAU01000322.1 GCA_011046315.1 bacterium | reverse complement strand
TTATCTCTACACTGAAAATGATACATTTCAGATAGTCCGTTTGCCCTACGGAAACAAAAAATTTGAGATGGTGGTAATTTTGCCACGGAAGTCGGTGAATATCGATTCGATAACACAATCGATGGATCCGTTGAAATTCGAAGCCTGGCTGCTGTCAACGCAAACTCAAAAAGTGAAGCTCGGTCTGCCAAAATTCAAAATAGCCTTTGAAAAATCATTGAAAGAGGTTCTCACCCAACTGGGAATGAGAACACCATTTTCCCAGCAAGCGGATTTTAGCGGAATGTCTGGTCAGAAAAACCTGCTGATCAGCGAAGTTAAGCATAAAACTTTTATCGAAGTCAACGAGGAGGGTACCGAAGCTGCCGCGGTTACCGGTGTGCGCATTTCGCTGACTGCAGTGCCCTCTTACCGTGAGATGATTGTGGATCGCCCGTTCATTTTTGCGATCCGCGAACGGCAGAACGGGACGCTGCTTTTTCTCGGAAAAATCGTTGATCCGGAATAAGTGGCAATATTAATCTGAAAAAAAAACCGTACTCAGGGCGAATCGACAATCTTTTAAATCACTGTCTCTGGATTATCGCAATTTAATTGTTGAGTTATTGTCCCTATTTTAAGGAGGATGGACGCCATGTATCAGAAAATTTGTCGCGTTGGTTGCTCTGTTGTTTTATTGATCCTGTTCAGTGGAATTTTCAGTATGGGCAAGGGGCAATACTGGGGCGAGCGGGTGCTCGAAAAATCGTTCGAGCAGATGGATTTTTTCTTTTCTCCCAATTATTTGAATCCGTACGGATTGGGCAATTTTGCAAAATCCACTCCCGGGCTGATTGCGGATCCGTTTCTGGACTTAATTATCAATCCGGCTCATATTTATGACGATAGCACCAGCCCGCTCTATTTTTATACCGATTTCCGAAGCATTCACACTGTCGAAGAGCAAAATTACGGCATCATGCCCCTGGACATCGCTTATTCCAGGGCAGATTATCTTTCTTATTATCCATTTTATTACCGTGAGCAGCGCCGCGAGTTGATGCCGATTTTTTCGGGCGGGCTTATGTGGCAGCCGTTTAAAATTAATGGTCGCAGCCTTTTCCTCGGGGCAACCTACCAGGCGATTTTTCAAAATGAAGATTATTACCGGGTGCCGTTTGATATTTATCGTTCCGCTATTGGATATGATTACGCTGGTAACCGAACCGCTGAATCGGGCGATTTTCCCATCGTTGATCGTTATTCGGGTGATGATCGCATGCATCAGATCGGTCATTTCACTTCAGTTTTTCTCGGGCATGAAATTCTGAAAAATATTCGCCTTGGGGTGAAAATCAATCGAACCATCTTTGATCGCGATGGCGATTTTGGTTCGCGTAACTTCTGGGAATCTTCGTATCGTTATGATTATTCTTCACTCTGGATGAGACTGGAGTCGCGGGAGCAAAATTATGACCACTGGGATTTTGGCGCCGGACTGCGCTTTGATTTGAGCCCACAGCTCGCAGTTGGGCTGTCGGCAGGTTATCTCTGGGGAGATGCGGCTCAGCTTTTGACCGACCAGGATTCCTCGTTTTATGCTTATGGTCAGATAGATCAAAGCGACGATTGGAGCCACTATTTCAAAAGCGGCGACGCAGAAAAATTTTGGGACCACAGCGGGAAAAATTATTACGGCGGCATCGATTTGAAATACTGCATCGATGAAGGCAAGACAATGTTGTTCGTTTATCAGCGACAGGATCAGCAAACCGATATTCTGGTTCGCTCTGATTTGAGCGATACTTCTTACAGCAACTATCATCACCAGTGGGACAGCTATTCTTACTCCGGCCAATATCAATCAGCTGTATCTGATGTCCGGAAAGGATCGGGAATCGGGTCAACCAAAAAGCATCGCTTTATGGGCAGCTTTCAATGGCAGATCGAATCCAATAAAAAATTAAACATCGGCGTTAATCTGGAAACGCTGAAGCGGAAAATTCACACTTCGGAAGACGTTCTGGCGCACCGCCATTATGAAACGTTCAATACTTCTTCCAATGATGAAACAACTGATTATCGTTTCTTTGAAACAATAACTGAGGACAAAACGCTCAATTGGGATTTTTCCACCAACGTTACGACAGTCCAAATTCCGATTATTTTTCAGTGGCAAGCTTCCAAATCAGTTGAACTATTGTTTGGATTGAACCGCAAGATGGCGAACTGGAAAATTGAAGACGAGACGCTGGCATATTTTCGCTATCGCAAAGTCGATAACAGCCAGAAAACTGAGCTGAAACAGAATTTCGGCGAAAGATATCGTGAGCCAAAGGAAACGACTAGCGATGTCAAAACGACGATGATCGCTGGCATTACCTTTTCGCCGTCTGAGCAATTTCAATTGCGATTACTGGTAACCCCGAATTTCAGAGACCGTTATCAGGGAACTGAACTGAGCGATCTGCAATGGTGGATTGGCTTGAATCTTTTCCCCCGGTAACCGAGATTCCAATCTGCTATCCGATTGATAAGCAGGAGGTTTTCGCATCGATGGTTCTGTTTTTGTAAAACATCGGCTACAGGTGGAATACTGATGCCATCGCTTAATGAACTGATTATTTGAGAGGTGATAAAATTTGTAAAACCTTACTTACTGGTGTACAAACCGGGTTTCTTGAAGAAACCTGGTTTGTTTTCCACCCGTGAGTGAGGTTTTACTAAAATTTTTATCTCAAGCTATCTATTTTTACTACCTTCACAATTAAAGCGATGGCATCAGTCTACATTTAAAAGCAACTATAGTGTCAAAGTATGTTTTCCTGAACAACTTCTATTCTAAAGAAGGAGGCTGGTCATGAAAAGAATAGTGTTATTGAGTAACCAATCACAGGGTACAATTTTTTTTTAAAAATCATTTTTCGCTTGCGCCTATTAAAATAAATGCTTATATTATCTCTGTAAACAAAATACGGAAAAAAATATAAGATCACAGAGATAAAATGATAATTCGTGGACGAGAATTTACTGCGAGCGACATAGCTTTAATTAACAAAACAATATCAGACAATCCGACATCAAGTCGGCGTAAACTATCACTGCTTGTAAGTGAAAAATTGAATTGGCGACAAGCCAACGGTAATTTGAAAGACCGTGCTTGTAGAGATGTCCTGTTACGATTATCAAATAAAAATTTAATAAAACTTCCCAAAGGAAAATATGAATTAAACAAGCAATCAATATCCATAACATCAATTAATTTTATTCAACCATTATCAGATTTAGTTGGAACTGTAAGTGATTTCGAGCCCCCCTTGTTTAAAGTGGTACAAAACGCATCAGAGCGCCAATTATGGAATTACATAGTTGAAAACTATCACTACAAAGGTTGTAAAATCACCGTCGGTCGCCATCTAAAATATTTAATTTATATTGCCAATCAACTCATTGGTTGTTTTGCCTTTGCTGATAGTGTGTTAAAGCTAACAGCCAGAGACCAATGGATCGGATGGACGCAAGCAGAGCGAGAAGCAAACCTTCACTTAATTATCAATAATGTTCGATTTCTTATTCTGCCATGGGTAAAGGTGAAAAACCTGGCGTCCAAGCTTTTAAGTTTAAGCGCTCGAATAGTGCCTTCCGATTGGCTTTATTATTACAATTTTCGTCCGCTAATGCTGGAAACCTTTGTCGAAACCCGGCGCTTTACAGGAGCAAGCTACAAAGCTGCCAACTGGATATATCTTGGTCAAACCAAGGGCAAAGGTCGCAGCGGGATGAATTATTATTATCATGGTATTATCAAGGATATTTATATTTATCCATTAATTAATCGGTCAAGTTTACGACGCACCTTAAGGATGATACCATGACGAAAAAAACACTACATATTCAAAGAAATTTTACAGAAAATGATTGGGCTGCTACGCCGGATTCTGTAAAAAAAGAATATGAAAAATTAGAAAAAATAGTTGCCAGGCTGACTGAAAAAAATGAGCAGCTTGAACAATATATATATAAAATTGAAATTCAACTGAATAAAAATTCATCGAATTCCAGTAAACCACCTTCATCTGATAGTCCCTATAAAAAGGACGAGACAAAAAAAGATAAGGGTGAAGATAAAAATAATACTGACACTAAAAATGGAAAGGCCGGCGCTAAAAAGGGTCATAAAGGTCACAGGCAGAAATTAATGGAGCCGACTAATATAGTGCCAGTTAAAACTGATGAATGTAGCTGTGGCTGTAAAAAGATCATCAATCAAAAGCCCTTTTATACTCATCAGGAAATAGAGTTGCCGGAAATACAAATGGATATCACCCATTTTGTTCTTTATAAAGGCACATGTACTGATTGTGGCCGGACAGTCAAAGCATCTATTCCCAAACAACACCAAACAGGGTATGGCCCGCGTCTATGTGCTTTTATTGGTGAATTGGCAGGGATGCAGGGTAATAGCCGCAGTTCAGTACAAATGCTTTGTCAGGATTTCCTGAAATTTCCAATCAGTCTCGGAGCGATACAGAAAGTTATCGATCGTGTCTCCGCAGCTATTGTTCCACATTATCAAGCAATTGCCCTTGCTGCTCGCCAGTCGGTGATTAATGGTATTGACGAGACAATATGGAAAATGCATGGCAAGTTAATGTATATGTGGGCAATGGTTAATTCTAAAATTGCTTTTTTCAAAATGCATCAGA
>DSAU01000145.1 GCA_011046315.1 bacterium | reverse complement strand
GTATTGTAATATTTTTTAATTTATGAAGCCATGAGGCGCCGTCAATTTCGGCGGCTTCATACAGTTCGTCGGGAATGCTTTGGAGCCCGCCGAGCGCAATGATCATCATAAATGGAAAGCCCAGCCAGACATTGGTTATCACACAAGCTGAAAACGCACCCCATTCAGTGGTGAGCCAGGGAATGTTGAGCTTCACAAGATTATCCAGAATCAGGCTAATGGCGCCGTATTCAGAATTGAACATGCCGCGCCAGGTCAGCGCAGTGATATACGGCGGTACTGCCCAGGGTAGGATCATCAGGGTACGGAAGACAAATTTTCCCTTAAGGTTTTTATTTAAAATCAACGCCAAAAAAACGCCGATTGTCACGTGAAAAAATACATTGACCCCGGTCCATAAAATGGTTTTGAACAGAAAATACCAGAAGGTTCTTTCGCTCAAAACGGTCTTATAGTTATCGAACCCGGTAATTTTCCAGTCATAAAAATGCGTCAGGTTCATGTTTGAAAAAGAGAGCACAATATTGTAGATAAAAGGGTAGAGTACTACCGCAGCCATTACGATCAGCGTGGGAAGCGTATAGAGGTATGCCAATCGGTTGTTCCGAATATTTCCGACGCCTGCTGCTGCCATGGTCTAACGATTCTCCGCTATTAGTTTTTCTGCAAGTTGTTGCATTTCGCTGGCTGCTTGTTCCGGCGTCATCCGTCCAGTGAAAATCGACTGATATGCCGGACGCATGGCATCCCAAATCCAGCGCAATTCGGTAACCACCGGCATTGGCGTTCCGACTTCCATCTGGTAAATGGAGCTTTGGATTATCGGGTTATTCAAAATCAACGAGTCGGAATACGCGTCAATCCGCGAAGGAATGGTTGCCATCGCCTGGGTGAATTCCAATTCGACTTGCTTCGAGGTCAAATATTTGACTAATTCAACAGCAACAAATCGCTTTTTGCCATTAAGATTGACATTCAAAGAATAGCCCATTGGCGATACCATCGGCGAGGGCCACCTGCCGGTTTCATCAATTTTAGGAATACGGGTAATTCCGATGTCCATTCCGTTTTCAATGTAGGTACCCCACGACCAATCACCGTTGATGATCATCGCTGAAATGCCGTCCAGAAACAGAGCATTTGAAATTTCATAATCGCATTCAACCGGAATGATCCTGTCTTTGTTGGCGAGGTCGTAAATTAATCTGGCAGCTTTAATAGTTGCCTCAGTGTTTAACGTCGGTCTGTTTTGCTCGTCTAACAGAGAGCCGCCATAACCCGCGATGAAAGGCGCAGCAAAATAGGGTTCCGTATAATTCCATGCCAAAACATAGCGGGATGACTTCCCTTCGCCATGTTGACTCCGATTGAAGCGGGAACCCAGTTGGCGCAGTTCTTCAATGGTTTTTGGTGGTTGTTGGATAATCGCTTTGTTGTAAACCAGGCACAGATGATTTCCGATCCGGTCAGCAATCTGATAGAGATGTTGCTGAAACCAGGTGTTTGCCGGGATCGGTGAGGTTATAAAGCTATCCAAAAAAGACGATGAAAAAAGCGGTTCCAGTGGTTGAATCACCTTTAGCTCAACAAAGGGGCCCATATTATCGCTGGCGCCCCAGAAAATTGCCGGTCCGCTGCCGCCCATGGCGGAGATGATGTAATTGGTCCTTGCCGTCTCTGGTTCGTAAAATAGTTGGCTAAATTCCCACTCTGGATGCTGTTTGGAAAATTCGTCAAGTTTTTGCTGGAGAATTTTCGTTCCCAGCGGGCGCATCGAATGCCAGATCATGATCTTTTTTTCTCTATCCTGCATGCAACCCGCTAAGACTAAAAAAATCAGTAAAAATAAAGCACAGACTGTTTTTTTTACTTGAACTATCATAATTGGTATTCAAAGAAAAGCAGCTCACCGGCGAAATAGGCTCGCTGATTTTAGCTTATTTTAAAATTATTTGATTATTCATCGACGTTGACTTCGGTTGATAAATGTTTATACCAGAAATGATAAAGCCCAAAGGATAACACAACCAGTATCACAATTAGCCATTGGAAATTGTCCCATCGTTGCATAACAATCATCATCATTGTTAAAAACAGCACGATCTGCCAGGGTACAGCGAAACAGGTCGCGATAATATCACGTCGGTTTTCCTTGTTTACCCGTTCCAATATATGAGCAGGAATCGACCGCTTAATGTGAGCCCAGAAGCCAAAAGGTCGGGTTGTTTTGAAAAATTCTTTTAAAACCGAATCTTTGGTCGGCTCAGTCACTAAGGTGCCGATTATCAGGGCGATTAATGAAACACCGCTGGCAAAGCTAAAAGCAACATATTCGGGCACACCCGGAAACATCAAACGTTGAATAATGGCGGCAGACATCCCCGCGCCGGTGCCGATTGCATAACCATATCCATTGAGTCGCCACCAGTACCAGCGGGCTAATTGGGGGATGATCATTCCGGCGCCAATACTCATGGTAATCCAGCCCCAAATTTCATTGATGTTTTTGATTAACAGACTGAAAAGCAATCCGACAATAACCATGAGAATCGAAGCCATCCGGCTGTGCAGCATTAAAGAGCGGTCGCTGGCGCCAGGATTGAGATATGCCTGATAAATATCTTTTACCCAATAGGCTGCGCCGGCGTTCACTGTGGAATCAAAGGTGGACATGGCAGCCGCCATTAAACCGGCGATCAACAAGCCTTTGACTCCGGTATGAACGGTATTTTTGAGCACGACCGGCAAAACAGCCTCGGGATTTTCAATTACACCGCTTGTCATCCCGTAAGAGATTCCCAACATTGCAATACCAGCTATGAAGGGCCAGCGAAACGAAAGCAAGAATGTCCAAAACAATGACAACAGCCCGGCTTCTCGGTCGCTGCGGGCGGCAAAATAGCGTTGAATCATGTAGCCGCCAGTTCCGCCTGCGCCTTCAATAGTGACCTTGATCAAGTAAAAAATAATGGCTATACCAAATAAATTATAGATGGAATAAGCCGAATCAGGAGTAAAATTCAGCTTCCAGGGAGGAATAATATCGGTCCATGCCTGCTTTGTCATTTCAATGGTTTGAAATGTTTTGCCATCCATCATTGGGATTGAGATCGAAAAGACTTCGGGCAGAGAAACCTGGGTAATTGCCATAACGCAGATGTAGATGATAGCCCCAAAAATGAGCACACCTTGAAATACATCTGTCCATACGACGCCGTAAAGCCCGCTGGCGACAGTATAAATCATTGCCAGAACAATCATAATGGTTGCCGCCCAGAAGGCAGGAATGCCCAACAATTCTCCGATAAAGATACCGGAGCCCACTGCAAAATAAGTTACCATGGCGATGGTGACGATAATGCTGGATACGGCGGCAAAAAGGCGAGCGACGTCCCCTTCCCGTTCTTTTCCAAATCGGAAGGTCATCCATTCGGCGAGTGTCATTACTTGAGCCCGGCGATTCCATTTACCCATAAAGATCATTAAAAATGCCATGATCAAGGTTACGCCGCCGCGTATTTCGATGAAAAAGCCCGAAGCTCCTAACGCGAAAATCCAGGCAGTGTTGATCATGGTTCCACTGACATCAAGGTTGGATGACATGCCGGATGCCCCCAAAACCCACCAGGGTAAATTTCGATTTCCCAGAAAATAGGAATCGATTCCCTTCGAGGCACGTTTTTGAAGTAATAACCCAATGGCAACGATCGAAATTAAATAAACAACGATAATAATATAATCCCAGATCAGCATTTAACCTCCTGCGCCCAAGATAGGGGAGAGAAACCGTTGGTCGTGGTTTCGTTGATTATGGTTTTTGGTATGCGTTGAATCCGTTTTAAGCATTGGGTCTAACCTTGTTTAAATGGCGCGCTTTAAGCGATGCTTTTGCAATATGCACCCGGATTACATGGTCGTCAATTGATCCCTGATCCCACTCTTCAATCGCTTTTAATGCAGCTTTTTCATCAAGAATTTCTAAAAAAGCATAACCCCTGGACATTTTTGAGTAGCGATCCCTGATGATTTTGATATTTTTTACAGAGCCATATTCCTCAAACATTTCAAGTAGATCGCTTTCGTCAGCATTTTTGGGAAGATTCCCAACGTAGATTCTCATTTTTCCCTCCTATTAAAAATTGTAGCAAATTATTTCTTTATATTTTGCCTCCTACAAGTTGGTTGGATTGTTGATAAAATTTAACAATAATAATAATGATTTTTTTTTACTTTGTCAACATAAAAAATGCTGCTACTCAAAAAAATTCAATTTTTTTTTAAACTCAAGCCCACCGCTTTTTCTATAGCGCAATAAAATTCTGTTCTTAACATGTTTAATTCATAAATCTTGCCACCAAGGCACCAAGTCACTAATCCCGCCGCGGCGGGAACAAAGTTGTGAAAGAAGCATTCATAAAAAATATTTTGAGTCGATTAATCTCCTTTGCCTGCCAAGCTTTATATTTTCAATACTTTGTGTGCCTTTGTGTCTTCGGGACTTTGTGGCGTATGAATTATCCAGGTTAAAAAAAAGACTTGATATTAATTAAATCCTGTATTATAATAGAGAAAACAGAATATTCGAGTTAAAAAAAAAATGGTAACTATTCAGATACAAAGACTCAAAGGCACCAAGAGACACAAAGAAGAAGGAATTTCTAAATTATTCCATTCAGAAAAGCTGG
>DSAU01000149.1 GCA_011046315.1 bacterium | reverse complement strand
GCATAATCCCAATTTTATCATTGCGGTTTTAATTTGCTCTTCTTTCTCTGCATTCAACCGTGATAAAGGGGGCAATACCCACGGTTCGCAGAGTCCCGTTTCGTGCAGCATGACCTTCAATGCCACAATCATTTCACTGCCGGACATGCCTTTTTGATGAATATCTGCAATGGCATCGATTTCTGTTTGTAGTTTGTTTGCTGCTGCATAATCATTTTGCCTGGAGGCGGTGTACAAATCAGAGAACTTTTTGGGGATTAAATTGCCTGTGCTGGGAACGATGCCGTCAAATCCCATTTGCAGGGTGTTGGCGGATTGTGCAGTCCAGCCGCAGAGCAGGGAAAAATCCTGACGACTACCAAATATTGCAACTAAACTCTTCAGCCGTTCCAGGTCTCGCTCTGAATCTTTCAAGCCGACCAGTTTCGGATGATGGCTGAGTTTTTCGATCACATTCAGCGGAAGGGACATGTGGGTAGTGGATTTGATGTTGTAAATGATAATCTCACCCGGGCAGCGTTCGGCCAGGGCTTCATAGTATCGCAGCATCATATCGGCCGTAAGCGGGTAGTACGAAGGAAGATGCGCCACAAAGACGTTTATTCCAAGATCAAAAAAACGATTGGCTAAGGACAAAGAATTTTCAAGGCAATTATTTGAAATTCCAGTATAGATGACGGTTCGATTTTTTACCAATTCAGCGACGCTTTTTACCAATTGGATTCTCATCTCAAACGTGATCGAAGCCGATTCACCAGTCGTGCCTAAGATAAATGGAAAAGTTCGACCAGCTATGATGTGTTCAAGGAGTTTGATAACAACCACCTCGTCCAGCCTGCCATCTTGCTTGAAGGGGGTGATCATCGGGACGACCACGCCGTGGTATTTTTTGTGTATTTTCACTGTGCACTCTTTTTTGGGGGTTTTAGATTGATAGTCAGGAGTGCAGTCCCTTTACAAGCTGTCCATGAACCTTAAATTTTGTTAGTTTACTGTCATTGCGAGGCGTTTTTTGCCGAAGCAATCTTTAAGATAAGTCATTATAATTAAAAAGATTGCTTCGTCGCTGCGCTTCTCGCAATGACAAGAATTTTTTGATTTTTTATGAGTTCATGGACAGCCTATTTATGGACTGCACAGGCGATGCATAAAAGGCATCGCACTCCGATTCTATTTTAAAAGCAACATCCGTTTCGTCTCAGAAAAGCCATTGGTTTTGAGTTGATAGAAATACAAGCCGCTGGGCAGATCATCGGCTTGAAATTTGATAATGTATGAACCTGCTTGCTGGGGTTCATTGACCTGCGTGCGAACGATTTGACCATGAATATTATAAATGGTAATTTGAACATTTGTCTTTTGTGATAATTGATAAGGAATGATGGTGCTGTTGTTGAATGGATTGGGATAATTCTGTTCCAATCGAATTTTTACAGGCAAAATTTCCCTGGTTTCAAATACTGATGAGAACCCGCCGAAACGACCAATTTTTAGCAGATAGATGTCCGAATCCTTGCTGTAGCTACCGGTGTAGCCGCTAATAATATATCCGCCATCACTTACCTGGCGTACACAGGAGGCACCCTCATCGTGAAAACCACCATAAGTCTGGCTCCATACCTCGTTGCCTATTATATCGGTTTTAATGACATACAGATCCGAGCGCCATTTATCAAATTTTGCATCGTAGAGCCTTTCAGATCTTCCGACGATCAAATATCCCCCATCATCGGTCGCAATAACATCTGCAGATTCGTCTTTATGCTCCCAGCCATAAAGCTTTTGCCACTGTTTGTTTCCATCTGCATCAACTTTTACCATATAAACCTCGCGAGCAACCGCGCCAAATTCAGGGCTGGCTGTATAACCGACCATCAGATAACCGCCATCATTAGTAATAATAAAACTGGCAGCTCTATCCCAATCGGTACCGCCGTAATGTTTTTCCCAGATTAAATTCCCTGATGCATCAATTTTAACTAGATAAAAATCGAAATCTCCTGCTGCACCAGTATAAAAAGAACTAGTCGATCCTACGAAAACATACCCTCCATCCGCAGACGGTTTAATTTTCCTGATATCTTCACCACCAGACCCGCCGTAGGTTTTCTCCCACAACACACTACCGTTGGAGTCGATCTTGAGCAGATAAGCATCCTTGTTCTCTTGTGTTTGGGTATAGCCTGCGATTAAGTATCCACCGTCGCCAGCGGAGATAATGTCAGCAGCTGCATCAGGCTTATATTCTGATTTACCATAGGATTTTTTCCACACCAGATTTCCCGATGCATCTGTTTTGACCGCATAAATATTGGGCTCACCACGTTGTTCAGTATGGCTGTGGGAACCGACCGCAATATAACCGCCATCGCTAACAGAAACTACCTCGGCAAAACCTTCGCTCCATTCTTCCTCTCCATACCACTGGCTCCACACGATCTGGCCATAAGCGTCGAGTTTAATCAATGTGGCATCGCTATATTCCTGGTCTAAACGGGTGGTTGACCCGGCGAGGATGTATCCACCATCAGCTGTTTCTTTTACTGAGCCAGCGCCATCATTATTCGGTCCACCAATAATCCTCTCAAAAGCGATAAAACCTTGAGCAAGATCAGTACCTTCTCCCGTCAAACCTGCAAAATCAGGACTGGTACTGGCATTACTTTCGATGCGAATTTTTGCCGAGAAATTTCCTTCTGAACCGGGGATAAATTCAATTGGCAGCACAATTTTTTGCGCGATGCCAAGTGAAACGCTGCCAGGATTTGATACGATTTTAAAGCGAGATGCATCAATCCCTTCGACACGAAAATTAGTGATGTTAAGAGATTGGGCGCCGATATTATAAATTAATAAATCCCGAACCGCTTGTTTACCCTCTGGTATTTTGCCAAAATATAACGTCTGTGGTGTGATATTGATTGTCTGAGAAAAAACACCTGAAGACATGATAGTTGCTAAACAGAGACAAAACAAAACGCACTTGGTGGATACTTTCATCAGAATATCCTCCTCAAAAATTGTGGTATTGCGAATGCTTTAGCTACGAGCCGATATGGAAACTAAAAGAAAATAACTAACGACATCGTTCATTTGCAATAAAAAAACAATGGCGACAATAGAGATTGATTGTATCTTAACTGCTATGCCCTTTAAAAGGTCACTATCTTACAACATACTTTATGTTAAAATACAATCCAAATGTTAATTTTTACCGTGATACAGTCATCCGGTTTGATTTTGCTCAAAGTTACTGATTTAACAGACGGCGCATTTGTAATGTTGCGCCGTCTGTTCCATCCTGACGACAAATTAGTTATTGAATCATTTGACAGAGTTTATTGATTTTAGCTGCCAAATCGGAACTTTAGCCCTGCCTTCATCCACCATGAAAAATACTCAACAACAACAGGACGATTACGAACGCCCAGATATTCATACTGGGGTTCATTTGTGAGATTGATGACATCCATGTAGGCTTGCATCCACGGCAGCACATTATAAGTTGCGGAAAAATCAAGTTGCATGTGCTTATCGGTCCATTCATCTCGATCTTTGTCTTTGCCCACTTCCATGATGAACTTATCACGATAGCTGGCGCTCAGTCTCGCTGAAAAATCGTATTTTTCATAACTGAGCGAGAAATTGGCCACGTCACCAGCCTGTCCCGGTAAAAATCCCTCACGTCCCAGGAGGTCTGCATCAGCCCAGGTATGGGTATAGTTGGCGTAGATTCCAAGCCCACTTAGAAAACCGGGCAGGAAAGAGAATTCCTGTTGCCAGTTCAACTCTAATCCATAAAGCTTGGCAGAACCGCCGTTAATTGCCTGCTCAATTTCGTAATCATCATAGACGCCACCGACAACTTTGGAGGTCTGCACGTAGATGATGTCCTGGAGGTTTTTGTAAAAGAAACCGCCTGAAGCGATACCAATTCCCTGAAAAAAGTGCTCGAACATCAAATCGATATTTTGAGATGTCGTCGGTTTTAGATCCGGATTACCAGCAAGAATTTCTTCATTTTTCGGATCAACAAAGTAATACGGCGCATAATCCCAGTAATTCGGTCGGGCGATGGCTTGCGTGTACGCCAGCCTCAAATTCGTCATTGGGGTAATTCCATACTTCAAATGCAGCATTGGCAACAAATTGTTGTAATCGCGTTTTTCATTGACTCGTTCCATGCTGGAAAAATCGCCGGAATCATCGAAAAGGAGTTTGGTGCCGTCATAATCATTCTTGGTGAATTCATGACGCAATCCACCCAGAACCATCAATTTTCCAAGGTTCACAGTTGTCATCGCGTAATAAGCGTAAATATCTTCGTTGGCGAGAAAGTTTTGTCCTTCAGAGTCCCAATATCTAAACTCACCCTTGAGCAAACCATCTCTGTGCTCCTCGAAGAATTTTTCAACTTTATCCTGATCAGGAACTGGGCCAAAACGGTCATAGTTATCGTTGAAAAATGCTTTTTGTTCTTCGCTATAAAGCATCTGGCTCATTTTAACCTTTTCATCACCTTTCCATTTATATCGCCAGCGGTCTTCATCCCGGTCTTTTTTACCAAAAGTTGCTTTAGCGCCCATTTTGAATTCCGCAGGATAACCTGCCAGATTATAAGGCATTTTTAAGTTCAAAGACCCCATAGTGTAAGAATTGGATGCATAAGTGTTTCGATAATCAATC
>DSAU01000412.1 GCA_011046315.1 bacterium | reverse complement strand
TTTGCCGGAATTGATCTCTCAAAATATGACTACGGCTTGGAAAACGGTTTACTGGTCGCGGTTACTGAAAAACGAACAAAACAGGAGATGGATCTTTTCGTGAATTTGTTGGCTGAGTTTTCGTAATGCCTTCTAAATCATTCGAAATCATCACATCTAAAAAAACAAGGAACTTTTAAATATCACAAGAGTTTTATTATAGTGTTTTTTAAAAACGAAAGACCTAACTTAGATCATATTTTTATTTAATATTTTTGGAGGATACCTAACCAGGAAAATTGATACAGTGCTAACTATACGAATTGAACTTTAAATTTTTCACTTTGATGAAAGCCATCGTAAACATAATCCTAAGATTCATGGTTCAATGTCGTGGAGTTTTTCTGAATAGGCAGAATTCCGAATGCTTGAAGTGCACCTGCTGAAACAAAAAAAAGGTGTTTGTATAATCATTCGGTTTTTTTATAGTTGATGGAAAGTCAAGAGGAGCATCGCATGAAAAAGATCATCGTTCTCGTTTCATTATTGCTGATACTGCTAATGGGCGCTCAGCAAGCATTGGCTGTAAGTGAAGCGGCAGTGCTATTTTTAATGATTTCTCCGGGTTCAAAAGCAGCCGCTATGGGAAATTCGTTTGTTGCCATGGCTGATGACCCGTATGCCACATTTTATAATCCGGCGGGGTTGGCATACCAATATGGCAGGCATGTAACCATTATGCATGTTAACTGGCTTCCCAGTCTGGTGTCTGATATATTTTATGATTATCTGGCGTTTTGCATGAGCATCGAGGGGCTGGGTACCATCGGATTCAATGTTGCTTATATTAATATGGGTGAAAACCAGGGAATGGATGAGTTCGGCAATCCGACCGAAAAATTTTACAGCAATGAATACGCCATCGCCGCAACTTACGGAACCACTATCAGTGAAAACATGGCCGTCGGCGTGGGATTAAGGTTCATTCAAAGCAACCTGGCGCCGTTCGGAGCCGGACAGGAGAAAGGCACCGGTCAGGGAAGCGCTTTCTCATTTGATCTCGGTCTTTTATACACCTTCCCGTTTTGGAATAACAAGCTGCGGTGGGGAATGAATATTTCCAACATGGGACCCAAAATCGCCTACATCGATGAAGCTCAGGCTGACCCATTGCCGACCAACTTAAAAATGGGATTCGCTTATAAATTAATTGATCAGAAGTTTAATAGACTGACCATCGCCACCGAAATAAACAAGCTATTGGTAACCCCACGAAAAGATGAAACACCGGCTGATCCTTTCTGGAAAGCGCTTGTCACTTCATGGTATGACGAACCGTTGCAGCGAGAGTTGGATAAAATTACCAGAAGCATTGGCATCGAATATGTTTACGGAAATTTGATCGCGCTGCGCACCGGTTATTATCACGACAAAGAGGGTAAAGTGGAGTATCTCACTTTCGGCGCCGGAATTAAATATTCGCTGTACAGTTTTGATTTTAGTTACGTGTCTGCTGAAGAGGGACATCCACTTGCAAACACGATGCGCTACACCCTGCAAATCGGCTTCTGAGCGGTATCGGAAGATAAATTTTAACACTAATTAAAAAATTCATCCGCAAGCAAAAGCTGCTTGCGGATTTTAATAATTGAACCATTTCTGAACACGGAGCAATGAACTGGAAAACAACGGTTGCGTGGCTGATTACCACGGTATTGATTGCAGGTCCCGGGCAGGCAAAGAACAAGGCAAAAGACCCAACCTATTTTAAAAGTAATATTTCCACACGATTCATCAAACCTTTATCTGAGAATGTCTCTCAATTCCTATCGCCTGAATTTAATCCGATGATTGATTTTCGAGCCCAACTACCGGAAACCCTGTCGGTGATGGCAATTCGTGTTCAGTTTCAGTTAGTTGCAGACCGCACTACCACCGGCAACGGCTGGTTCGATATGGGCGAGGTTGATTCAATCATGGTCAATCCGCCGCCTCACGATTATGACTATTTCGCCAACCAACTGAAGGCGCTTAAACACTATTTTGAAAGTGTTTCCCGAAAGAAGTTAATCCTCAACATAGCTGGCACTGACGGAAAATATTTTGTTTTTCCCCAGCAAAACGACAGCGTATGGACATTGCACCAGCCGATGGCATATTATAATCCCAACACCACCGAAGACGAGCTCGATCAGCGATTAGCTGAACTGTTCCGCGACGCGATTGAAATCGCTGACCAAAACAGTGAAATCGATTTTTCGCAATTCGATGTCTTTATCATATTCCACGCCGGGGTGGGTTGGGAATTTACTCAGGAATTTGACACCACTCCCAGCGATATCCCGTCGGTATTTTTAAATCTCGACGACCTGAAAACAACAATCGGGGGCAACACGGCTGATTTTCGCGGAATCGCGGTGAACGACGGAACTTATTTTGTGCCCGAAGGCATTATTTTACCGGAGACCGAGAGCCAGGGAGGATATGAATTTGGCTTGTTGGGAACTGCTGCTATCATGTTCGGACACCAACTGGGGCTGCCCAGTTTATTCGATACTGAAACCGGACGCCCCGGGATCGGCCGTTTTGGGCTGATGGATCAGGGCTCGGGCAGCTTTTCCGGATTGATCCCGGTTCAACCCTGCGCCTGGAGCAAGATATTTCTCGGCTGGGAGAAACCGGTGCTGACAGTTGGCGGGAACCAACTTCTACTGGCGGCAAGTCTTGCCCGCCATCCCAACAAGATTTACAAAATACCCATTAACGCCAGAGAATATTTTTTAATCGAAAACCGACAACGCGCCGTGCTAAAATCGAGATCGGTTGCTGTCGGCTATGACAACTTTAGAACGCGAATCGAATTTACCGATGACGGCAATATCATTCTGCCGCCGGAAGCGGATCGACTGGGTGTGATCGTTCAAATTGATGAATATGATTTCGGATTGCCCGGCGCCGGCATTCTGATCTGGCACATTGACGAGGATGTCATTCAGAGCAACTATGCAGTGAATCGGGTTAACGTCAATATCAACCACCGCGGCGTTGATTTGGTGGAAGCCGACGGCGCGCAGGATATCGGTTACTTTTTCAACTTTTTCGGTATCACCGGTTTCGAGTCGGGCAATGCTTACGACATGTGGTGGAGCGGCAACGAGGATCATAAATTCGCCAATAATTCGGAAACGGTCATGTTCACACCGGAAACAATGCCATCTTCCAATGCTCATTCCGGGGCGAATTCAGGCGTTTACATCACTGAGTTCAGCGACCGGGACAGCGTGATGTTTTTTACACTGGAATTGAAACAATTTCAAGCTGGCTTTCCGCTATTTTTGGGTGATAAATCTTCTGGCAAAAGTGCGGCGCTCAGCAGCGATTTGGATCAGGACGGCGAGCGCGAATTGATCGTCGCCGCCGGGCAGGGTAAAATTTTGGCGTGGCACGCCGATGGCGCAAAATTCATCGACAATGACGATGTGATCGCCCGTGTAGAAATAAGCGGCGATACCACCTATACACCGCTGGCGGTTTTTGCGTCAGTGGACAATGAACAATTTTTGCTGAAGCCGGCTGCTGCGAATTTAAACCAGGATGGAAAGGTTGAGGTTGTCGCCGTAGCCGAAAGTGGCAGACTTTATGTCTGGCAGCCGATTGATGTTGATCAAAACGGAAGAGCTGATTTACTGTTTTCGGTTGATCTCGGCTCATCCCCATCAACGCCGCCGATCATTGGGAGTGTTCAATCCGGAGACGGTGGCATGGAGATATTTTTAGGATTAACTAACGGCAACATCGCTTGTGTTTCAACGACGGGGCAGATTCGCTACAACAAACATCTGTCGGATAATCCCATTACCGGAATCGTCATTTTCACTTCCGAAGACGGCGCCGGCCTGGTTGCGACTTCCGGCGGCGGTGAACTGCTTCGGACCGATGACGCTGCTGAACTGGTTTGGAAAAAAAATCTGGCGTCTTCCGAATTGAACCCACCAGTGGTGGGCGATGTCAACCGGGATTCAAAGTTTGAAATTATTGTATCGTCAACCGATGGCAGATTGTTTATCATGGACGATTCCGGAAACAGACCGGACAATTTCAGCGATGTTTATCTGAACTGTCGGTTATCGGCGCCGGTTTTAGCTGATGTCAACCGCAACGGCTACCTGGATGTAGTTCTGGTTGGCGGTGGGAAAATTTTTGCTTTTCACAACACCGGCGCGCCGGTGACAAATTTTCCGATGCAATTTGAACGCACCGCCCTGGACACAGATTATCCGCCGCCGGTTGTTGCTGACGTCGACGCTGACGGTTTCCCTGAAATATTTGTCGCGACCGCATCCAACAAAGTGTTGGCGTTTGACATGAACGGCAGCAAAAATGAATCATTTCCGTTATCAATTTCCGGCGCCGGCAGTGCAGCGCTCGGCTTGCACGATCTGAACGGCGACGGCAAGTTTGATCTTTACGCCCGCTCCGATGACGGCTATCTTTACAGTTGGCATCTGGCATATACTTTTGAACAATCCCGGCTATTGTGGGGTGAATATTTGAAAGACGCCACCAACAATGGCCTTTACCATCAGCAAGTCGAATTACCAGTAAGACAGGGGATGTTGTTACCTGAAAAATCTGTTTATAATTATCCCAATCCCACCGAGGGGAATTCAACAGTGATCCGCTACTATTTGCGCGACGCCGCCCGTGTTACCATTCGGAT
>DSAU01000469.1 GCA_011046315.1 bacterium | reverse complement strand
GGATAGTTGTCGCGGATGATCTTCAGCAAATCCATCCCGCCCAACTCCGGCATCATTAGATCCACAAACGCTAACGGATAGCCCTGGCGCTCCAGTAATTTCAATGCGGCTTTCCCGCTTCCTACTATATCAGCCTGGAATGATTCTCTCTCTAATAGCAGTTTAAACGAAAGCCGGATGGACTCGTCATCGTCCACCACTAAAATTTTTGTTTTTGTGGGATTCATCCAATGATCTGGTTAATGATGAGTTAATGGCGCCTATTTTTTTTGTTTGGTTTTGCGGCTTGGCGATAATAATTTTTCACCGCGAAGGCGCAATGCGCGCAATCTTTTTCTTTGTGTTATTTGCGCCGTTGTGCGCTGATTTTTACTTAGGAGCGGTTACAAATCTAATTTCTCATTTTGGAATTTTGGCCCAATATTTTTAATTTGTTATACGATACCACAAGGTTCGCTTATTAGGATTGACGCACAGCTTCCACCACTGGTATTTTGATCGTAAAAGTCGTGCCTTCGCCAACCTTGCTCTTAACCGTCATCCGCCCCTGATGTTTGGTGATGATGCCGTAAGCAATAGCGAGTCCGAGACCGGTACCTTCCCCCACTTCTTTGGTGGTAAAGAAGGGATCAAATATTCGGTCGATGAGTTCATCTGGTATACCGCAGCCGGTGTCTGAGACTTCAGTCACCACCATATCATTTTTTTGGTCATGATAAGTGTTAATGGTTAACTCCCCGACGTCGTCCATTGCCTGAACTGCGTTCAGGATAATGTTCATGAACACTTGCTGCAACTGAGAGTTGTCACCCAGAATTGACGGGAGTTCAGGATTTAAATTTTTCGTGACCTTAATATTGTGAAACAACGCCTGTTTCTCGATTAATGAGAGTGTGTTGGACAGAACATCATTGACGTTCAAATATTCAGTTTTTCCCTCTTCCTGCCTGGAAAATTGCAGCAAACCCTTGACGATATCGCGACAGCGCATGGTCTGTTTGATCACTTCCAGCAGATTTTCACGATGGGGATCGTCCGATTTAAGGTCTTCCATTACCAACGAACTCAGCACCAGTATTCCGCCGAGCGGATTATTGATTTCGTGGGCAATGCCGGCGGCAAGTTTTCCCACCGAGGCAAGCCGCTGCGATTGCATCAAGGTGTTTTGCATCGCGGCCAGCTCTTCGGTGCGTTGTTTGACTTTTTGCTCCAGCGTATTGCCCCACTCTTCGAGCTCCAGCCGCATTTTTCGCAGACTGGTGACCATCCGGTTGAAAGAATATGCCAGTTGCCCGATTTCATCTTTTGATTTAACCTTTACCTCACGATCCAGCTTTCCTGCGGCAATCAAGTCGGTAACTTCAACCATCTCACTCAATGGTCTGGTGATAGAACGGGTGATCAGATAACTGATGGCGATGATGACCACAAATCCGAACGATGCAATGGCAAAAAATGTGTAAATGACTCTATTCCGGATTGAAATATAGGCTTTTTCCAGCACACCGACATACAAAATCCCTACTACTTCGTCGTTATAATTTAAAATGGGTTCATACTCGCTGATGTACCAGTCATTCACCACAAAGGCGCGATAAGCCCATCGTTGCTTGTTTACAATCACCGCCTGATAAACTTCATCGGAAACCCGCGTACCAACGGCGCGTTTTTCTTCAGAATTTTCAACATTGGTCGAGATGCGCAAATCTTTCAAAAAAATGGTCACCGTACCAATTTCTCTATTCTGATATCGATCTCCCTTGTAAACCAGTTCCCGGACACGATCAACAATCTGAAAATTATTATTCAACAGATATCCGCCGTACAACACTCCGATGATTTGACCATCCTCATTCATGACGGGACAGGCAGCGATCAACACCATTCCCGATGTCTCGACTTCCTGGGTAGTGGGTTTTGCCCGACGGGTTTCGATAACTTTGATAACCGCTTTTTCGGCTAAGGCTGGATCTTCGTTGGCTAATATTTGTGAAGGTAAAATTTCGGTGGCTGCGGCGATCTTCCCTTTCAACGCTGTCTGAATCACTGAAATCGTTGAGACATCGTCTCCGACGGTGGGACTGTCAGTGATTCGTAGTTTTACAATACCCCGATCGTCAGTAATGGAAAGAAAATCCATACCTGAATCTTTGGCAATCTGCGTCAGCCTCGAGTGAAGACGACGATTGTCCCCGCTTTTCATTGCCTGCTGAATCGTATTGCCGGTAGCGCCAAGATAAACCGCTGTTTCAATTATTGTTAATCGCTTGTCATAGACCATGCGTGCGGTTTTTAGATCGTGATGCACTTTGTTTTTTGCCTGCGTCATGATCGCTTTATTCACAATGATCGAGCCAATCAGTGACGTGATCAGACCACCAGCGCCCAGAATGAAAACATAGATAATGATTATCCGCGATCGTAGCGAGAAGGTTTTCAATAATTTAATCAACTGAGCCGCCTTTATATTTTGGTAACTTCATTTTGAAAGCTGAACCTTTATTGAGTTTGCTTTGCACTTCAATTTTTCCGTTCAGTTCGTTAATAATTTTCTGGCAAATCGCCAGCCCCAGCCCGGTACCGGAAATATTTTTAGTGGACTCATCACGCACTCGATAAAATTCCTGAAACAGAAATTGAATTTTGTCCGCCGGTATCCCTATTCCGGAGTCGGCAATTGTGATCGCCACAAATTCACCGTCTTCAGCGGCTCGGATGGTGAGCTTGCCCCGATTTTTATTATACTTGATCGCATTGTGAATGAGATTGGAGAACACGATTTTGAGACAGTCAAAATGTCCCCAAACCCGGGCTAATCTATCCGGAATCGATAACCGCAACCGAATCTTTTTTTCTCGAATAAAAGATTCATAGTCGCTCACAACATCCTGCAACAGGGGTAGCACATCGATTTGCTCACATGCATCAGCTATACAGCCGGACTCAACTTTAGAAATGGTCAACCAATCTTCCACCATATCCTTCAAATCGTTGATTCGCGATATTGAACGCTCGATCCATTGTTGTTGTAATTTTTCTTTTTCGGGTGAATTTTTCAGATGATTGAGTACTTGCAAATATTGTTGGACTGCGGTCAGCGGAGATTGTAATTGGTGTGAAACAAAGGTAATAAACCTCCGCTCCATCTCTTCTTTTTTTCGGGCGAGTTCAATGGATTGACGCTGCAGTACTGTTCTCTCAATGCCTCGCTCCACAATGATCCGCAGTTCGTCAGGGGTAAACGGTTTGGGAAGAAAATCATAAGCTCCGGCTTTCATTGCCTGTACTGCTGTACCGATGGTTGCATAGCCGGTAATTACCACGATACAAATTTGCGAATCGATCTCGTGAACGCGGGCAATCACTTCCATACCGCTGATTTTCGGCATCTTCAAATCCACCACCATCAGATCCGGCTTTTTGATGTGAATCTGTTCAAGCCCCTGCAAGCCGTCCTCATAACTCTCAACTTGATAACCCTCTTTACTTAATATTTTAATGCACGACAATCGCATTACCGGATCATCATCGATAACAACAATATAATAGTTCTGTTTCGCGTCGATGGTCATGAGAATGATCTCTAATCGAATTTTTTAATGACTTGCTCAATCTTTTCCCGCCAGGTTGAGAAAATTAAACACCGACAGGTCGCTTGCAAGATTGCTATTTTTGGAGAACCTTTTTCAATGTTTCTAAAAACTTTGGAATATCAACCGGTTTTGAAAAATAATAATCCGGTATGATCATATCCACCTGGCCCGCCGCCTTGGGAAACCTTGACAATGGATCTTCCTGAATCGAGGATACCATTAAAATTGGAATCGCTTTAAAATCTTCATATTGTTTCTGAAATTTTAGAACTTGATTGAGAAGATACCCCTCATCCATGGTTTCCATCATAATGTCCAGCAAAATGACATCCGGTTTTTCAAGTTTAATTTTTTCCAGTCCCTGTTTTCCTGAATCAGCCTCGATCGTCTGGTAACCTTCACTTTGAAGCAAAGTGCGGATCGAAATACGAAAATCTTCATCGTCATCGATGATCAATACCCTTGCTTTCTCTGACATATTACGCTCCTTGTTAAATTACAACAGTTATTCATCACCCCATTTAAGTGAAACCAGCAGCCGCGCCAGCTCCCTGTCCTGCGCATTGACGCACGGCTTTTCGCACGCTGCCATGATATCGCGGGTATTGCAGTGTTCATTACACTCTGCTGTCCCGTACAAGTCCTCGCTGTAATTGAACTCTCGAGACAACAGATGACGTAACTTTTTGGCTAATACCGATATGGTGCTGCCGCATCCCCGATGCTCGAAAATAATGCAATTGGCTTCCGGATGATTCGGTATTACCTGTAGCCATAGAACCTTTACCTTTTTATCATAAATAAAATCGTCAATGGTCTGCCATTGGTGTTTGCATGCTCCGCACTGTTTAAAAATAGTTTCAGTTTTTGTCATGATCCGCTATCGTTTCCGCCAAATAATACCCATATCTAAAGAAAGCAAAACTGTCAATTCAGAAGACTAAAAGTAAATAATTTTGATGAAAAAGTCAAGGTTTTTAAATGGCTAACAGTAAAACCTCAGTCATAGGTAGAAAAACCGCTGAAGCGGTTCATCTTTATATATTGATCTACCTTGCACCACAATAAATTGTGGTGTTTGTTCAACAATGTAGTTTGAATAAACACCATG
>DSAU01000369.1 GCA_011046315.1 bacterium | reverse complement strand
GTACCATCATCAGTATTGTCTTCGGTGAATCCAAAACAGAAATAAATTCTTTTAACGAGCCGACGACCGTCATTTGCTTTTTAGAAAATTTTTCTCGAGAAGTTTTCTGTTTTGCCGTGTCCAGATCATAACCTGCCACTGAAAATCCATTTCGTTCGATATTCAAGGCTAAATTTTGCCCCATGACGCCGAGGCCGATTATTCCAATTTGATATTTCTGCATCAGTGATCTCTTTCGTTGTTTTTATTCCACATTTTTTTTTGAATTATATAATCCTTTTGGTTTCAAATGGTCATAGCTGTGAAACCTCCATCGACACGAATTACCGCGCCAGTAACGAACGATGATGCCGGCTCCGCAGCCAGCCAGATGACAGCTCCAATCAATTCATCAGGTTCACCAAATCGCGCCATTGGCGTATGATCAAAAATTGCATCGATTCGTTGCTTGGTTAATATTTTCCGATTTTGTTCAGCCGGAAAAAATCCCGGCGCAATGGCGTTGACCCGGATTTTATATGGCGCCAATTCACGCGCCAAATACTGAGTCAGATTATTCACACCGGCTTTGGAAATGCTGTAGGTAAATACCCGTGACAATGGCGGACCTGATGAAGCCGAGGAGATGTTAATTATGCTTCCGCCTCCTCCCTGCTCAATCATTTGCCTTCCGAAAATTTGACAGGCAAGAAACATACTTTTCAAATTCACACTTATTATTTTTTCCCACTCGGATTTGGTTATTTCAAAAAACGGCGTTGCTGAATTGATGCCAGGCGCGTTAATCAGAATATCCACCCGGCCAAATTGGTCAATGATTTCTGTCGCTGCCGTATCCATTTGCTGCTTTTTCGACGCATCAACCTTAATGGCCGATGTTTTCACTCCGAATTCAGCGATGGCTTGTGATTGCCGCTTTGCATTTTCGAAATTCAAATCGAGAACAACAATGTCCGCGCCTGCTTTAGCCAACCCTTCAGCCATTTTACCAGCCAAAACACCTCCGCCGCCGATGACAACGGCAAGCTTATTTTTTAAAGAAAATAATTCATTGATAAAATCCATTTGCTTCCCAAGCAAGAAGTTAATGCTCATGCCTCAGCTTTTAAAAGTGGGCATCGAGCGGTCACAATTATCATCAATAAAAGATTTTAACATAAGCTGTCCATTCAGTTGATATGCAATATTATAAAAATACTTTCTTGATGTGCCTTTCATAAATATTTTCAGTGACATTTTTAGCGATAATTTCGCGATGCTTTTCCAATGCATTTAAAAAGCGGGTGCCCATTTCGGCGGCTATTTTATAACCGATGTGAAACAATTGACGGAAATGCAGATTGTACAGCTCGTTTGTTCGATCATGACGTAGACAGGACACAAATTGCAATCCATCCCATGTATCCACCTGTTCGGGAAGCGGTAATTTTTTCAGGTTGATATCAATGACCGACGCATACGGCTGGCTGAGTTCATCGAAACGATGATAGGCTTTACGATAGATTTCTTTGACAATTAGCAAGCCGTCTCCGCCAGCTTCTGCCAATCCAATCGCCTCCTCCAACCATGTCGTGCCTGCTGTTTTCAAGTGTAATCCAGTGTTAAATTTTTTCAGCGCATTTGAAATCGGACCATAGATGGCAAACTTATCGCTGCCTGAATGAACACTTAATTTCAAATTTGAAGGCAGGTTGAATTCATTTATCGCATATTCAATAGCGGCGAGATCATCTTCAAATTCTTTGGTAAACTTTTCCAGGTTGCCAACATAATCAACGCCTTTGTTGAAACGTCCGCTAAATTTGGGTGCAATGGTCTGAGCAGGAATCCCTTGCTGAGCGATCGCTGACAGGATGAACAGCAATTCAAGCGGAGTTTGAGGTTCCATGGTTTCATCCATAGAAATTTCGACTACAAAATCCTGCTCATTTTTTTTGCTTAAGATATGTTGATAAATTCGTCCGGCTTCTTCCACAGCAAACAGATATTGGTGGGCTACTTGATTCAGCAGGGACGGTCGGATTTCAAAAATTTGGCTTAGATTTGGAATTTCCAGTTTTCCGATATATTTTTGATGCTGTTTCAGAAACAAATCAATCGCTTGTTCGTCCGCAGATTTATTTATAAAATCAACCACATCGATGGTAAAGAAATCACTTGAATCGATAAAAAGATCAACCGTATTCATCCCCACATGATCGGCATCGACGAAATAATCGCCGCTGTAACCGAGTTTTTTTACAGCAGCATCAGCTTCACTCCTGGTGTCTTTTGGCTGACTGTTAATAATCTTGTGTTCGCGATATGATTTATTCCAAACCGGGACAATATCCACACCATCTGCCTTTGCTTTCAATAGTGCGTCAAGCTGCGCTTCTCCCTGATGGCCAAATCGATCGCCAATGCCAATAGAGAACTTTCCCAATTTTCTCACGCAGAAGCCTTCCAAGAAATTTTCGTATTGTGCACCATCATAATTTATAAGCCTGCTTAACTAAATCATACGCCAACGCCCGACTCATTTTTCGGGCATCTTCCATGTCGATGATATGGCGTGCTACCAATCCCGCCAGAAAATTTGAATCCATGCGTCGCGACAGATCGTGTCGCGCGGGAATTGACGGCAAAGCCCGGGTATCATCATTAAAGCCAACGGTATTATAAATGCCCGCAGTCTCGGTAACTGACTGGCGAAATCGAGCCATGCCCTCGATACTGTCATGAAACCACCAGGGCGGACCCAATCTCATGGCAGGATAGTGGCCCGCCAACGGCGCCAATTCCCTGGAATAAGTTGATTCATCCAGAGTAAACACAACTAAAGTCAGTCGCGAATCATTACCATACTTGTTCAACAACTCACGCAAATTGCGGGTAAATTCTGTCTGTACCGGAATATCGCAGCCTTTATCAGGTCCAAATTTTTCAAAAATCATTTGATTGTGGTTGCGAAATGATCCCGGATGAATTTGCATTACCAATCCATCTTCAATACTCATCCGAGCCATTTCCATCAACATGTGGGCGATAAATTGGTCCGCGTCGGCTTTGGTGGCTTTAGTTTTCAATGCTCGCTGAAAAAGTTTGTCTGCATCGTTTTCTGATAATTGATGGGCATAGGAACTCTCAACCCCCTGATCTGTAGAAACCGCCCCCATGTTTTTGAAGAATTCCCTTCTATTTTCCAACGCTTTGATAAAATTGGGGTAGCTATCAACGTTGATACCACTGAGCTGCCCGAGTTTTGCTATTTCATTTTTCCAGCCGATAGTCGCAAAATTAATTACTGCATCGGGCCTGAAACAGGGGATTATTTTTCCGATCCATCCTGAATCTCTGATCTGCTGATGATACTTCAAACTATCAGTAGCGCCATCGGTGGTTGTCAGTACCTCAATCCTGAATTTGTCAAACATAGCGCGCGGACGAAATTCCGCTGTTTTCAACCTGTCATTGATCTGGTCATAAATCCGCATTGCCGATTCAGCCGTCAATTTTTCTTTGATTCCAAACACCTTAGAAAATTCATGATTTAGCCAGGCGCCAGTGGGAGTCCCCGCGAACAGGTAATAATTATCCCCAAAAATCTGCCAGATTTTCCGGTGATCCGTTTCAACAGCAGCACCATCAAGCGGAGGAATACCGACAGATTCCAAACGAATGGATTGGGAATACAACATGCGAAAAACATAGTGATCCGGGATCAGGATCAGCTCGGTCGGATCAGGAAACGGTTCATTTTTAGCAAACAATTTCGGATCGACATGGCCATGTGGGCTGACAATGGGTAAATCCTTTATGTCATTATATAATTCACGGGCAAGCTTACGAACCCGCGGATCTGCATCGAAAAACCGATCTTCATTCAACACTAACTTTTCCGCCATCGCTCTTTTCTCCATGGCTACCTTTTTGTGCAGGAATTACGTTGAACAAGCCTGGTCTTCAGGATGATTTTTTCGTTTAAAAGTTGGTCTGAATTTTGAATTTGTCTGATGAGCAATTCTGACGCTTTACGACCGATTTCATAAGCCGGAACGTGGATCGTGGTTAACGGAATTTTAATGGAGCCGCAAATATCAATATCATCAACGCCGATTACCGAAACCTGGTCCGGTACTTTAATGTTCGATTCGATCAACGCGTTAATCAAACCAATCGCCACCAGATCATTATAACAAAACACAGCCGAAGGACGTTTGGATTGTCTTGAATAAAATTTTTTTCCGGACTGGTAACCATTTTCAATATACGAGCCGACATTGATTATAAAATCCTTGCGAATTGGAAGTTTATGGTCAATGAGAGCCTGCTGATATCCCTGTAAGCGATCAAAGCTATGAGCGGAATAAGTCGGTCCTGAAAAATAGGCGATTTCAGTATGTCCCAGATTGATAAGATATGAAACTGCCTGATAAGCAGCGCTGATATTATCGATATCCACGACACTGGTTGTATAATTTTTTACCGCGCCCAACATCACCAGTGGATATCGATCATGAATTAAATCTGACAAATATGTGAAATCACTATCTGCGCCCTGCAAGGGCGATATTATCAAGCCGTCAACCCTTTGACTGGCCAGTGTTTCAATGTTTTCCAATTCCTGAGCCGGCGAAAGCTCTGAACTACCAAGCAACACGGTATATCCCAGTTCACAACAAACATCAAACACTCCCTTCATCACCCTTGCAAAATATGGATTATCGATCTC
>DSAU01000459.1 GCA_011046315.1 bacterium | reverse complement strand
GCTTGGCGATAATCGTCCGTTACGGGGCTGGAAGGGCGATCTGTACGAAGGCGGCATCCGGGTGCCGGCTGCGATGTTCTGGCCGGATAAACTACAGCCGATGAAAGTGACTGAAACAATCGGCGTGCAGGATTTGTATCCCACCATAGCCCATTTGATTGGAGCGAAAATGTCATCGAAATGGAACATCGAGGGCATGAATATCTGGAGTGCTCTGGAAGGTGGAGAGCTTCCGCAACGGGTTTTATACTGGCGGACAACAAACCAGTTTGCGGTGCGAAAAGGAAACTGGAAATTGGTTCACAACGGCGAATCGCTTGAGCAAGGTGACGCCGAATTGTTCGATCTGGCTCACGATCCGTATGAACAACGGAATTTGATGCAGCAATTTCCCGAATTAGCAGAGGAATTACGAGCAGAACTTTCACGTCAAGCAGCTTTGGATCAAATTATCGTTGAATGATTATTAAACAGAACACGGAAGTAGAATTGACACGGAAATGTTTTTTAATTTTTTTTAAGTGGAGATAGAAAGAAATGAAACAAAAGATCAGTGAAATTTTAATTTTGCTTGGAGGCTTTATCTTTTTCGGTTTTGCCATTCATGCTACAGCGCAAACGGTTGCCCTATGGCTCTTTGATGAGCAGGTTGGGATTTATCCGAGTTGTGTGTTGAATGATGCAGGAAAAAATGATTATCCGCTGGTGCTTGGCACGGGCGGACAGATCGTGCCGGGTAAATTCGGCAATGCGCTGCAACCGATTGAACAAAATCCGATTCAATTTCCTGAGGGGAGTGTGTTTTTTGGATTAACAGCATTACCAATACCACCTGGCCGTGCAGTTGAACCAATGACATGGATGAATGCGAATTTTTGCGCCCTGATGACCTGCGGCGAGAATCATTTGAGAAAAGAATTTCAATTTGCTCATCCAACAGACACCGGACTCAACATTGGCGACTTTGATTGGACGATTGAGTTCTGGTTCTTACCCAAAGAAGCGTCCGGCGAAATCGGCGTTGTTTTTGAAATTGGCTCCGGCCCACGAGGTGAAAATGACAAAATAACCCGGCTGGAATTGAACGCCGATGCGAAAAGCTTTACACTGATTAATCAACCCGGAGGCGTGAAGATCAGGATACCATCCAATGAACAGGTTTTAGCAGCGCCTGTGAACAGGTGGGCGCATTTTGCTTTTGTTTATGCGGCAAAGGAGAATCAAATTCGCCATTATGTCAATGGGAAAATGCAAAATCTTCCCCCACAATGCCGCTTAAAAAGCCTGGATTACGGCGAAGAAGACTATATGACCATTGGTCGCAATGGCTTTTGGAACGATCCCTTGCCAGGCGCTATCGATGAATTGAGATTTTCTCTGGGACAGGTGTACCAGAAAAATTTCGATCTGCCGTCCAGTTTTTCGCCGGATCAATTTCCACCGGTGGAGCTAAAAAAGGGCCTGCCGTTATTATTTGCCGAACAAAAAAAGCCGGACCATGTTTTTGATCTCGGAGACCGAAAGCACCTGTTTATTGATGAAATGTTTGTCGCCAAGATGGACAACATTACATTTAAATCCAATCCTCCACGCCTGGCGGAGTGTGTGATTGATAGCATTCAGGGTTCTTTTCGGAAGCACCTCAGCCTCATCGAAGACGAGAACGGGCTATTACGTTTATATTATGGCAGTTCCAGCGATTTTCTGGCCGTCATGACTTCAAAGGATGGCATTCGCTGGGAAAAGCCGGATTTGGGTGTCGAATACAAAGGAGAAAAAAACATCGTCATTCCGATATCGTCAGCCATGGGTAATGTTTTTATCGACCCTAATGCGCCGACCGAGGCACGCTGGAAATATATTTCCGGCTCACAAGATCGTGGTATCTACCTCTTTTATTCAGCCGATGGCCGGCAGTTCAAAAGAATGAATACGGCGGTCATGCCGTTCTGGGCTGGTTCGCAATCCAATGTATTTTGGGATGATCAGCGGGGAGCGTATCTGGGCTATCACCGGTCAGATTTCGGCAGAACCACCGGGGGCAGAACCCAGCGTGAGTTTGCCATGACCATCGTTGAGGATGTGACGAGTCCCTGGCCATTTTCACCAGTGCCCCAGCAACGCACCTGGACAGTCGCTCAGAAGAAACGGTTGCGCAATCTGCAACCCTGGTATTTGGACAATGGCCCCCTGACGCCCGGCGGTCTCGGCATTGAGTATCCGATTGTTTTTGCACCGATGGATCACTTTGATCCTGATGGGACAGATATTTATGTGCCAAAAGCCATCAAATATCCCTGGGCGCCTGATACCTATCTGGCGTTTCCTTTGCTTTATTTTCACTATAAAGGAGACGGTCCCATTACCCGCCAGATACTCAATCATCCCGATCGCCGGATGGGTTCGGGCACAGTGGAAACTCAACTGGCCACCAGCCGGGATGGAGTCCAATGGAAGCGTTATCCCAGGCCTGCTTATGTGGGCACAGGGAAATATGGCGATCATTACCTTCCACAGATTTATATGGCTCATGGACTTGTAAAACGGGGCGATGAAATCTGGCAATATTTTTTTGGGGAAACCCGCTATCATTCATCATGGCAAAAAGAGGGCGCAAACATCCGGGCTGTGTATCGGACCGTGCAGCGTCTGGATGGTTTTGTGTCAGCGGATGCGCCTTATGACAAAGAGGGTATTCTGATCACAAAACCTTTCAAATTTAGGGGAAACCGGCTTGTGTTGAATGTTGATACAGATGCTGCCGGTTATGCGCAGGTGGGTTTTCTCGATAAAAATGGCAATCCCATCCAGGGGTTCTCGGTGGACGATTGTGTGTACATCAATGGCGATTTTGTCGAAACTGAGGTTGAGTGGATCAAAAATCGGGAGGTACTGCCGGACATTCACGGCGTGGATGAAGAAGAGTTATTTGCCGAGGCGAAAAAATTGCAATTCAACAAAGATGTCTCCGAACTGGAGGGAAAAACTGTTCAAGTTGTATTTCGGATGCGGGGAGCGAAACTCTATGCGATGCAATTTTCACACGGATCGGCTGTCGCTATAATTAAAAAACCGAATATAATGGAGCAATAAAGACGCTTCACCGGAATAATAATGTATAACTGTATTTTTAACAGAAAGGATCAGCAATGAAACCAAAAAAGTGCTTAACAATTATTAAAATGTCAGTTTTATTTCTGATATTCCTCGCCAACCCTGGATTCAGCCAAACTGTCGCTCTATGGCTGTTTGATGAGGCAGCGGGTATTTATCCCAGCTCGATTTTGAGCGACACCGGTCCCAACGATTATCCCCTGGCGCTCGGTCGGGGCGGACAGATTGTTACTGGAAAATTTGGCAACGCCCTGGAACCGGCGGAATATCCCGACAGCAAAGCTGCCATAGAACGATTAAAACAAACCTCGTCTTCTCTCGGCCAAGATGAAGGGGGCATTTTTGGCTTCCAGATGTTGCCCATTCCACCGGGCAGAACAGTGGCGCCGCTGAGCTGGCATAATTCCAATTTTTGTGCATTAATGCCCGGCGGTGAAAAACATTTGCGCAACGAAGCCGGTTTTGCACACGCCACCAAAACCGGTCTCAATCTCGGTGCATTCGACTGGACCGTGGAATTCTGGTTCATGCCAACCCGACAAAGCAACGAAACCGGCGTGGTCTTTGAAATTGGCCAGGGCCCCCGGGGAGAAAATGATTTTACCACCCGGCTGGTTCTCAATGCCGATCAAAAGAGTTTTTCGCTCTATAATCAGCCGTCAGGGACGAACATCGTTATACCTTCAGACGCCAATGCGCTCAATCCGGCTTTGAAAAAATGGCAGCACCTCGCTTTTGTCTATTCTGGCAGAGACCATCAGCTTGTTCATTTTGTCAACGGCAAAAAACAGCGCCTGGCGGAAAAATGCCAATTAAAAGCGCTGGATTTTGGGGAAGAAGATTATTTCAGCATCGGCCGGGATGGTAGTTGGAAGCATCCGCTTCCGGGTCGGATTGATGAGCTGCGCTTTTCACTGGGACAGGTTTATCACAAAAATTTTACGCCACCGAATAGTTTCGCCGAACCTCAGCCAAAGATCACCCTCAAAGCAGGTCCGCCGCTGCTTTTTTCCGATAAAGAGCTAAACGTGCCGGTGCCGTTGCACGATCGGAAATATCTGTTCATCGACGATGCTATTGTGGAAAAAATGGAATATATCACCTTCACGGTTAACCCTCCCCAGGCTATGGAATGCGTCATCGACAGCATCGAAGGACGGTTCCGAAAACACGTGAGCATCATCGAGGACGAGGATGGTTTGATCCGCATGTATTACGGTGGACCCGACGATTGGCTCGAAGTGCGCACTTCACGTGATGGGGTTCATTGGGACATCCCGGATCTGGTGCCCGAATACAAAGGTCGTAAAAATTATGCGATCACCGAGCCGACCGCTATGGGCAATGTGTTCATCGATCCCAATGCGCCGCCCGATGCCCGCTGGAAGTTTGTCAGTGATTTTCACCGCCGGGGAATTTTTCTCTACTCTTCTCCGGATGGTTGGTCGTTCCGCAGGCATAAAACAGCCATTCTGCCCGCCCGGTCCGGCTCGCAATCGAATGTGTTTTATGATGATCAGCGGCAATTGTATGTGGGGTATCATCGCTCCGATCTTGGCGCCACGCCGTCGGGCAAAAGCCTGCGCCGGTTCAATATGACCGAAACCAG
>DSAU01000207.1 GCA_011046315.1 bacterium | reverse complement strand
GCAATCTCCAAAAAATTGGAGCTGCCAATCAATGCCAGTGGTTGTCCAGCTGAAACATCAGCGTAAGAGTTTGACAAATTTTCGATGGTAAGGGTTCCCAAAATGATGGTAAAATTTTGCTGTCTCAGGCACTCGCCGGGAATATTGGTAATCAAATTCCCAAACCGGTCGATGTAGATGACGGTTCCGGTGATTTGATTTGTGTTGATACTGCACTGAGGAATGGTGCCGCGATGATAATTGTTTACGATGGTCCCCATTTTTGCCAATGGTACGCCATTGGACAAATGCGCGGCAAGCGGGGCGAAGATGTCTCGCCCATGAAATGTGTTACTTACCGGCCTTAAAAAATAACGTTGATCGTTGAGCTGAAATACAATTTCTGGATCGTATTGGTGAAAAATATATTTTAAAATTTCATTGTCCGGGGCAAGAAAATAATATCCGCCGGCAGATAAACCAAGAATGTGTCTGCCAGTTCCCACTCCGGGATCAACGACAGCAACATGAATCGTTCCCACAGGAAAATAGCGGTACGAGGTACACAGAACAAAAGCGCCGGCTTCAATATCGTGGCGCGGAACCTGATGGGACAGATCAACAATTGTCGCGTTGCGGTTAATGGAGTAAATTACCCCTTTCATTGTACCCACAAATGCGTCGCTTTCGCCAAAATCAGTCAACAAAGTTATGATGGCATTGGGCTTTATCAATTTTGGATTAGCTTTTATTATTGGGAAATAGAAGTTAATTGGCAATGCTAATGACGATAGAAAAATTTTGCCATATTATTAGCTGCTGATTCATGTTGTTTGCAATGTAGACATTTGATACGACTTTTTCAAGAGAAATTTTATAAAAAACCGTTTCCAAGCCTATCTGCCTCGGCTGATGAACTGATCAAGAAAACTGCTGTTGATCAAAATAGAAACGAACGTAATTGTTGAGCTGGTAGCCATAATTTTTTGCCAGCAAATCAAGATAATAAGTTGCAATGTTAACGACGCTGAAATTCACCTGATTGAACTGTATCAGATTGTCGATGGTTTTCAGATAGTTATTGCACTTGTTACAGGCTTCGATCCGGTATGGTTTAAAATTGGTGAGAAAAATGAACGACTGCGATTTGATTTCGCTATTCATGCAATGGGGGCAAATTTTATCAGTAAAGGTCCATGGATTATTACAGCGCCGGCACCATAAAATTTTTAATCCAGTTTGTTCATTGATTTGCGCCATCGAAGGGATGCCACCGCAAATCGGGCAAAACGGTTCGCACCACTGAAATTTGGAAAGCTTTTTTGAAAAGAACTCCGCGACCAATTCAAAATAGGGAGCCGATATTAATTCAGTTATCATTTCGAGTAACAGGGAAGGGACAGCTAATTTTTTTGAAAAATTATCAAATGTTTGTGTGTCCTTGTTAATGAGTGCTATTAGCAATTCTTTCAGGGAGAATTTTCGCTTGTCGTTCAATTCTCCCAGGCGCGATACTTCTTTTTTTCGAAGATGCAAATACTGTTTTACAACCGGATATACAAAATCGAACAACTGTTCCAGATCTTTTTCTTCGATAATGAGCTGCTGTGGATTTAAAATCGGTTGTCGATGCTTAATTTTTTCGGCGATGTCAATTTTGTTAAATTTTTGAAACGGTATTGCAGCAAACAGGTGTTGCATACATTTAACGTGAGTGTTAAATATTTTCTCATGAAAATCGATGTAAAAATTTGAGAATTGCTGCAAATTTTGTAGTGATTTGTCCATTTAATTCCAATCAATCGGGTGCCGATTCACAGTTGCATTAAAAAAACCTAAAATTTTATTGATTAAATGATCCTCCCAGACTATTCAGTAGTGTCGGATTTAAAATTATTATTTTTCAGTCAAGGCTTCGATTCCGGGCAGTTTGATTCCGCCGAGGAATTCCAAAGAAGCGCCGCCGCCTGTCGAAACATGGGTGACTTGATCGATCTTATTGGCTTTTGCCAGTGCAGCTACTGAGTCGCCGCCGCCGATTACCGTAGTTGCACCGCGATTGGTAATTTCCGCTAAAGTTTCGGCGACGGCGATGGTGCCTTTAGAAAACGGATCAATTTCAAACACACCCATGGGGCCATTCCAGACCACGGTATTGGCGTTTTTCAGAATATCTTTAAAATGGGTGACCGTCTTTGCTCCGATATCCACGCCAGCCCAGTCCTCCGGTATGGATTGATTTTCGGTTATTTGAGTTTCTGCGGAGGCGGATATTTCCCGTGCAATCAAATGGTCAATCGGTAATTCAAATTTCACTTTTAGGGAACGGGCTTTTTGAAAAACATCCGCGGCAAGTTGGATTTTATCGGCTTCCAATAGTGAATTTCCAATGGAAATGTCGAGAGCTTTGAGAAAAGTGTACGACATGCCACCGCCGATAAGCAGCGCATCCACTTTATTGAGCAGATTTTCGATGACATCAATTTTTCCCGATATTTTTGCACCACCCAAGATCGCTACAAATGGTCGCTGCGGATTTTCAATCGCGTTGCCGAGATATTGCAATTCTTTTTGGATGAGGTATCCCGCTGCGCACTGATCAAAATATTTGGTGACGCCCTCGGTGGATGCATGGGCGCGATGGGCGGTGCCGAAAGCGTCGTTGATATAAACATCACCCAGCTTTGAAAGCTGCCGGGCAAAGTCAGGATCGTTTCCGGTTTCAGCTTCGTGAAAACGTAAATTCTCCAGTAATAACACGTCGCCGTTTTCCAGCTCGTCCACAGCTTTTTCAACATCCTGTCCCACGCAATCGCCGACAAAATTGACAGCTTTTCCCAAAAGGTTTGAAAGCTCGTTCGCCACAGGCGCCAGACTCATGGAATCAATGGTTTTGCCCTTGGGACGTCCCAAATGGGACATCAGAATCGCCTTGCCGCCGGATTGGATGATCTTGCGGATTGTCGGCAATGCGGCTTTGATCCTGTTATTGTCTGTTACTTCTAATTGCTCATTTAAAGGCACATTAAAATCAACCCTGACGAGAACTCGTTTATTACTTAAATCCAAATCATCGATCATTAATTTAGCCATTTTGGTCTCCTCAAAATTCAAACAATTTTCGAAATCAGCCTAAATTCTATTTATATGGTAACGCCTGCGTTAAATCAACTGCTGCTTTTTTGCAAAGAAAGTTAATTCATCTCGAAAGTTAGGATGAGCGATTTTGATCAGCGCTTCAGCCCGACGTCGCAGGCTTTTGCCGTGTAAGTAGGCAACACCATATTCTGTGACCACATAATGGACATCGCCGCGGCTGGTAACTACGCCGGCGCCTTCTTTGAGATGAGGTACAATTTTGGTGATTGTATCGTTTTTGGTGGTCGATGGTAGTGCAATGATCGGTTTTCCACCTCTTGATCGGGCAGCGCCCCGAATAAAATCCACCTGACCGCCAAAACCGGAATATATTTTATAACCGATTGAGTCGGAGCAAACTTGACCGCTGAGATCAACCTCGATCGCTGAATTAATCGCTGTCATTTTGTTGTTTTGCCCCACAATAAAGGGATCGTTGGTGTAATCCACCGGATGCATTTCAAACAATGGATTGTTGTGGGCAAATTCGTAAAGCGATTTGGTGCCTAATAAAAATGTTGCAACAATCTTGCCCGGATGCAGCGACTTTTTTGCTCCGCTAATAAAGCCTTTTTCAATGCCTTCAGTTATTCCATCAGAAACCATTTCAGTGTGGATGCCGAGATCCTTTTTATTCTCCATGGCGCTTAACGCAGCATTGGGAATGCCGCCGATGCCCAACTGTAACGTTGATCCATCTTCGACCAGATCCGCAATATAGGCGCCAATTTTTCGTTCGACGTCTGATGGCGGGGCAATAGAGAGCTCAGGCAGATCTTCCGAGGTTTCAACGATCCGAAACGCTTTGGAAACGTGTATAAAACAATCGCCCAGAGTACGCGGCATTTTGTCATTGACTTGAACGATCAACATTTTTGCATTTTCAGCCGCGGCTTTAGTGGCAAGGTTTTCGACTCCGTACGATAGAAATCCATGCGTGTCTGGCGGCGAAGTCTGAATAATCGCCACATCCAACGGCAGTGTTCCTGAATCGGGATTAAAAAGCTGAGGAATTTCATACAAAAAGATCGGAAAATAATCCGCTTTGCCTTCGTTAACTGCTTTTCGATCCGCGGGCCCAACAAATAACGACTTATGTCTGAAATGCCCCTCCATACCAGGTTGGGACAGTGGATCGTCGCCAAGCAATAAAACGTGAACGACATCAACATCTTCTAATTGATCCTTGTTCTCAGCCAACGCCCGAACTAATGGGTAAGGAGTTGCGGCATTTCCTGATACATAAACTCGGGTTCCACTTTTAATAACGGAAACCGCCTCTTCCGGTGTGCATAATTTGCTCTTATAGCTTTCAATCATCTTCATTTTTTCCCTTCAACCTTAATTTGATTAATCACATTTAAATTCATGAAATTTCAGATCAAAAATATCAGCAACGCCTCGATTAACACATTTCCCGTTGTGTATGTATAGCGCCTTTTGAAGCGCAAGGTTTTGACGGCAGGTTTCATTGATGCCGTCGCGGGCAATGGAGATTACCAACGGAAGAACGATATTGTTCATGGCACGTGAAGCAGTGCGCGCGACAGCTGAAGCAATGTTGGGAACACAATAATGAATAATATTTTCTTTTATAAATACTGGATCAGAG
>DSAU01000026.1 GCA_011046315.1 bacterium | reverse complement strand
GCCATTAATTATTCTGTCATCAATTATTCTGCCATTTTTAGCTTGCTTACAAAATTAATCAATCACTGAACAGAACGCTTAGGTATCATTTTCCTTTGCCGCAGCATTTTTTATATTTTTTCCCGCTGCCACAGGGACAGGGATCATTGCGTCCGACTTTGGGTTGTTCGCGCCGGATGGTCTCCACTTTTTTAAACCCTCCCAACAAATTTCCCGCATTTGAATCGGCCGGGGTCTTGCCGCCAAAAATTTCCCGCGGCGTCTGCATGTATTGTTGGTTCAACTTTTCGATGCTGTTATTTTCAAAGGCGCTGTCAGGATCGACCCCCTGCTCATGGCACCACAGCATAAAATCGTTCAGTAATTGCCCCTGAGGACCTTGCATCGCTTTTTCAATTTGCTTCATGTCAATGTCGTCCGGGAGCTTCCTGCCGGTCATCGCTTCCAGATGGGGCTTTAATTCGTCAAGCTCGAGTTGCGACAAATCAGACGGCGGAAACATGTCGGCTTCGATTTCCGGTGTAGTTTCTGATGGTGCATCTACCGGCTGCTCAGTTTCTGCTGACGGTGCAACTTGATCGTAAATGGCTGATAAAAGCCCGGTCAGACGCTCACTATCCAGGTCGGCGTTATCCTGCTGTAATTGCTCCACCATCCATTCAACCTGCTCGCCGTCCTGAAGCAGTTCCCAAATATCATCCGGTTCGAATCGGGTAATACGGTTGGCATCGCAGAACAGTTGCAGCTCTTTTCGGAGCTGATTCAGATCAGGGGTGATTTTTGGTAACTCGCTAAAATTCATAATCATCCTCTATGTTGATGTTGGATTTGTATCCGTAATGTCTTCTGTTTTGCGCAACGTAAGAATCCCCAATAAAACCGCGCCGCTGGTAATGAGAATATCGGCGAGGTTGAACACGGGCCAACTGAATTTGTAGTGATAGTGCAGATGAATAAAATCGATGACGTAGCCTCGAAAAATCCGCTCGATAATATTACCGAGGGCGCCGGACAAAATCAGGGTGAGCGCCACCAGCCAACAGAGGGATTCGTGGCGCATTTTCCAGGCAATGACACCGAGAAATGTCAAAGCGATCAGCGATAAACCGTAGATGATCCATTTGCGAATACCCGACTCGATTGAACCCAACATGCTGAAAGCAATGGCGGTGTTTTCAGTGTAATTAAGCTCAACAAAGCCGGAAACGATGGTAACCGGCGTTGTGTGTTTTAATCGGTTTTGTGCCAGCCATTTAGTGGACAGGTCGCAACTGGTGAACAGCAGCGCTATCAACAACAGCCAAAAATATTTGACTTTTTGGATGCGGGTAATTTTCATATTATTGATTTTCTCAAATTGTCATCGTTCGTTAAAGGGTCGCGGTGGATTATTGCATTGATTTATTGATCAGGTCACCATTTTTTTCCAGGTCACTACCGAACATGACCAGCGAATTAGCAGCCGTTTAATAATACGAAAAAAAAAAATAAAAATCAAGGTTGGGTTTTTCAATTTAACCATCAGGCAGAAAAAAAAAGAAAAATAATTTTATACTTGAAAAAATTGATATTTTTTTTTATGTTATAAGCATCAATCCGACGGCTCGTCCCGAGGCGCTATTATTTGTGAACAGAATCCTATCACTCGCCACTAATTTAAGGAGAAATTTCCATGCCAAAATTATCAAAATTCGTTTGTGCTGTTTTTGTTTTATTAATCGGTGTTATCCTTTTGGAAAATGTTTACTCCACTCCCAAAAAGCAATTGAGCTACAGTCAGGTTTATAAAAGGGCAGAACCGCGGCTGACTCAATCCCTGCCGCGCATTATCGGCTGGCTCGATAGTGTCCACTATCTGGAATCCCGTTTAGAAAATGAAGATCGCGACTCTGAACCCAAGCTGATAAAAATTAATGCAAAGAGCGGTGACGAGAGTCTCTATTTTAATTATTCGGCGTTCGCTGAAAAGTTACCAAACGGATTTAAATTGAGCCGCGCCTTGTCACATACTGAAGATTACACCGGCTTTTTATTAGAAAAGGATCATGACCTCTACTACTTTTCGTCGGTTTCCCAACAGTTTAAACGTTTAACTGCCAATCCGGCCGCCGAAAAAAATCCGAAATTTTCTCCGGACGGAAAATGGGTAGCGTTTACCCGCCAACATGATCTTTACGCACTGGAAATTGAATCGGGTCTGGAGTTTCGCCTGACGACCGATGGTTCGGATGTGGTCTACAATGGCTGGGCATCGTGGGTATATTACGAAGAAATCCTGGGCAGAGCGTCGCGTTACGCAGCCTTCTGGTGGGCGCCAAACAGCGACATGATTGCATTTTTACGGTTTGATGACAGCAAGCTGCCGGTTTTTCCGCTCTATCGCGCTGATGGTACACACGGGCAACTGGAAGAAAATCGTTACCCGAAAGCTGGTGATCCCAATCCGGATGTCAAACTCGGCATCGTTCATTTAAAAGAGAACAAAATCGTCTGGGTCGATGCGCAAGGGAATTCCGATGAATACATTGCCTGGCCCTTTTGGACGCCGGACAGCAAGCGGCTGTTTTTTCAATGGATGAATCGCGGGCAGGATCACACTAAAATTTATTCCGCCAATCCTGAAACCGGAAAGATCACTGAAATTTATCACGAAACTCAACCATCATGGGTGGAATGGTTTGAAGACCTTTATATTTTAAAGAACGGAGCTGGCTTTATACTGAGATCGAACAAGGACGGCTGGTCTCACCTTTATTATTATGACCTGGCAGGTCGTCTCAAGTCTCAACTAACGCGCGGCGAGTGGCGCGTTTCAAAAATTGTACTTGTCAATGAAGAAAACCAGTGCGTCTATTTCAGCAGAACGCTGGGTAATTCGCTGGAAACACATCTTTTCCGGGTGGATTTCAAAGGAAAAAACATGAAACGGCTTACCACCATCGAGGGCAGTCACCGGGTTGATGTAGCGCCTGGCGGTGAATATTTTATTGATACTTATAGCAACATTTCAAACCCTTCAAAGATGGAACTTTATTCCGGTGATGGTAAATTGATCCGTGTTCTTGGTGACCAAAAATTACCGATAATGGATGAGTATGCTCTCGGCAGAATAGAATTGTTTACTATTCCTTCTGGCGACGGTTTTGATTTACCCGCACAATGGATATTGCCGCCTGATTTTGATGAAAGCCAACAATATCCGGTCGTGATGGAAATATACGGCGGTCCGGGCTCAGGCTCGGTTTCCAATCGTTTCCCTCGCCTCAGTGCCTTTTATGCGGCACAAAATGGAATTATTGTGATGGCGGTAGATCACCGAGGTTCGGGGCATTTTGGTAAAAAGGGGGAAGCGCTAATGCATCGAAATCTCGGCAAATGGGAAATGAACGACTATATCGCCGCGGTTAAATGGCTGCACGGTAAATCATTTGTTGACCCCAAGCGGATTGGAATCAGCGGTGGCAGCTACGGCGGTTACGCAACCTGCCTGGCTTTAACCTATGGTTCGAATTACTTCACTCATGGCGTCGCTCATTTTTCTGTCACTGATTGGAGATTGTACGATACGGTTTACACCGAACGCTACATGGACACGCCGGAAGAAAACCCGGAAGGTTATGATTTTGGATCGGTGTTAACTCATGCCGATAAATATAAAGGCTACCTGCTCATCACTCACGGAACTATGGACGATAATGTTCACATGCAGAACACCATTCAATTAATTGATAAATTTCAGGAATTGGACAAGGATTTCGAATTGATGCTCTACCCCAATGCCCGTCACGGTGTGGGTGGAAAAAAGCGAGATCATTTTACCAGGCAGAGTTTACAGTTTTGGTTCAGACATTTTTTGGGAAGAGAACTGGTAGTGGATTGATAAAAAATTAAATATCTAATTTTTATCCATTCGGCTATTGATTTGGATTGTCATCAATTTGAAATAATTACATCAAAACCGTAAAGCGGAATCGATTGGTTAGCTTAAGGAAGACTCGATGGAAACGATAAAAATTGTATCATGGAATGTGAACGGTGTGCGCGCTGTTTACAAGAAAAATTTTATGCAATGGCTGTTAACGGATCAGCCGCATGTTCTCTGCCTGCAAGAGACCAAGGCGCAGGACGATCAATTTCCGGCGGAAATTGCCCAACTCGATGGTTATACAGTCTATTTTGCCTCGGCCCAACGAAAGGGCTATAGCGGTGTGGCGACACTCTCGCGGCTGAAACCAAAGTCCAGCCAGGTTGGTATGGGCATAGAAAAATTCGATACTGAAGGCAGGTTGCTCCAATTGGATTATGGTGGGTTTCTGTTGTTAAATATCTATTTTCCCAATGGAAAGCAATCCAATGAGCGGCTGCAATACAAAATGGAGTTTTACGACGCGTTTTTAAAATATGCCCAGAATTTGAGGCGACAGGGGAAGAGTTTGATCGTGTGCGGTGACGTCAATACTGCGCATCGCGAAATTGATCTTGCCCGTCCCAGGGAGAATGCAAAAACTTCCGGTTTTCTTCCTGAAGAACGCGCCTGGATCAATCGGTTTTTATCTCAGGGTTATATTGATACATTTCGGATGTTTACCAAAGAGGGAGGGCACTATTCCTGGTGGGACCAGCGAACCCGCGCCCGCGAACGCGATATTGGCTGGCGAATCGACTATTTTTTCGTCAGCGAAGATTTAGCTGACAAAGTCAAATCCGCTTTTATTCAAAAAGATATAATGGGGT
>DSAU01000541.1 GCA_011046315.1 bacterium | reverse complement strand
CTGTGGGGACGCCCATTGCCATGGTCTCTGCCAAACAGGTTATTCCGGGACTGGTAATCACTGAACGCGTTGCTAACGAGTTTTTAAAAGGCTCCGGACTTACCATCGAAAAGCTCAAGCAACAGATCGCTCAGGGATTGAAACCGGTCTCTTTTCAATTTCCCAACCGGATGCGACTAAAAATCAACGCGGTGCTTGAGCCTGAGACTGAGACAATGAACATCGTGGGAATATTGCCGGGCAGCGATGCTGCGCTTTCCAAAGAATGCATCGTTATCGGGGCTCATGCTGATCACCTTGGCGCGATCGGTGCTTTCACATTTTACGGGGCGAACGACAATGCTTCGGGTACTGCGGTTTTAATGGCGGTTGCGGAAGCTTTTTCAAAATTGGAAATCGCACCCCGCCGCTCGATCGTATTTGCAGCATTTTCCGGCGAAGAGATGGGACTGTTGGGCTCGCACCACTATGTGCAGCATCCGGTTTTCCCCATTGACCAAACCAAAGCCATGATTAATCTGGACATGGTGGGTTCTGGCAGAGAAGGCATCATGATCGTTGGCGGACATACCTACCCGGAATTTGCCAATTTGTTCGAAAAATTTAATGGGCAATTCGGATTTACCAATATTTACCGCCGCTGGACTTCAGCTAATTCTGACCACTATCCGTTTCATCAGCAAGGTGCGCCTTCGGTTTTTCTTTACACCATGGGTGGTTTGCCGACCTACCATTCAACCCGGGATCGCGCTGAAACACTGGACGCCGAAGTCATGGAAATCGTTGGCAGGCTGGCTTTTCGGGTAATAGCTGAACTGGCAGATCAGGACCAAATTGATTTTTCCGCGGTTCCATCTGATTGAGTCGCCACCAAGCCAATTTGAACAGATAAAAGACCGCAATAAATTTTGCATATTGTAGCGTATTTCGCATAGTGAGTGCAGTAACATGAACGAATATCTGGCGCTGTTTGCGCTATTTGCCATTGGCAGTGTTGCCGGTTTTCTCAACGTCATGGCTGGCGGTGGTTCCACACTAACTCTACCGGCATTAATTTTTCTTGGATTGGACAGCGCGCTGGCAAACGGCACTAATCGGGTGGCAATATTCATCCAAAATATTTTTGCCATCATTTCTTTTCAACAGGAAAAATTCGCCCAATTTAAAATCAGTCTCAAAATGGCGCTGGTTACGCTGCCCGGAGCGATTGTTGGCGCATTGGCTGCAATTCACATCAGCGACCAATGGTTTCAAAAAATATTGGCAATGATCATGATTGGAATTATCATCACGCTGGTGATTCCCAAATCACAGAAGAAATTTGTTGCGGAGGGAAAAAACTACAATCCATGGTTGGTTTACCCGGCGCTGGTGGGAATCGGTTTTTATGGCGGATTTGTTCAAGCCGGCGTCGGATTTCTGATCATGGCAACGCTTCATCATTTGATGAGATTTAACCTGATCCACGTCAACATGCATAAAGTCTTTATTATCGCATTGTTTACTGTTCCGGCGCTGATTGTTTTCTGGTGCACCGGAAATGTGGATTGGGTTTATGGATTAATATTAGCTGCCGGGAATTCTTTGGGCGGATGGTGGGCTGCCAAAGTTTCAGTTAAAAAAGGTGAAAACATCATTCGCGTTGTACTGTTGGTAGCGATTTTGATCATGGCGTTAAAGCTGTTGAAAGTTTTTTAAAGAACCCATTTTGAAAAGTCAAATCAGATGTAGTAGCCAACGAATGTGTTATTTAATAAAATGATCAGGCATGGCAACCCCCCATGCCTGATCCTGCTTTGATGGCTGATAAGATTTCAATCAATCGCCTGTTCCAATTTTTCCGAAATTTGTTTCAGCGTTTGTTCATCGGGGATGTACTGAACTTTGATCTTGTCAAGCAGCTCAAATTTGCTTTCCTGTAATGACTTTTCCACCAGATCCACTCCCTGTCCACCCCAACCATACGAACCAAATGCCAGCGCGACCCGGTCTCTGGGCGCCAATCCTTTGAGATAAGTGAGAAAAGCAGCTACCGACGGCAGCATATTGTTATTGAGTGTGGGAGAACCGACGCAGATGTGGCTCGCGGTGATCAATTCGGTCATAATGTCGGAAATATGATTGGTTTGCAAATTGAGCAACCGATAAAGATAGCCTTTCTGCTGAAAAACTTTGCCGATTTCATGTGCAATTTTTTCAGTTGACTTCCACATCGTATCGTATATGATCAGAGCTTTTCTCTCGGTGGCGTTGGATGACCACTTTTGGTACTCCTCGGTTATCTCCGGAATAAATGATCGCCACATCAAGCCGTGACTGGGAGCGATCAGTTTGATATTTAACGGAGATACAGCATCAAGCGCCTGCTTCACCTGCATCGAATACGGAAGCACGATATTGGCGTAATATTTCTTGGCTTCTTCCATCTGCACATTAAACAGGTATTCATCATCAAACCGTTCTGAGGTCGCCAGGTGCTGCCCGAATGCATCATTGGAAAACAGGATATTTTTTTGCGGACAATAACTCACCATGTTGTCGGGCCAGTGAACCATGCGAGTTAGAAAAAATTGGAGCGCATGCTTTCCCAGATTGATCGTTTCACCGCTCTGAACAACTTTGAAATCCCAATCCTTCCGATAGTGCGCCCGTAAGCCTTTTTCGCCATTGGGGGACGTTACAACCGTTGCTTTAGGCGTCAGTTCCATCAATTGCGGCAGACAGCCGGAATGATCCATTTCCACGTGATTGGAAATATGGTAACGAATTAGCGAAGGATCAACAATCTCAGTAATTCGATCCATCATTTCATTATACAGATGAGACTTCACATTATCGATCAATGTAATGTTTTCATCGAGAATCAAGTAAGCATTGTAGCTGGAACCACGTTGCGTTAAATAGCCATGAAAATTTCTCAAGTCCCAATCAATGGCGCCGACCCAGTAGATGTCATCTGATATTTTAACCGCTTTCATTTTCAAACCTCCGTCTATTTAATGATCAAAAAAATTATCCCTCGGAATTCAACCTGCATTTGTTATGGTGTTCGAAAATATAATTCGACCAAAACAGTAGCTAATATAAAAATCCCGACCATAAAAATCAACTTGTTTTTGATAGCTCTTTTAAAATAAAAAAATTTCGCCCTGCTAGTCAGAAAACCGCCCAAACGGTCGAACATCCTTTAAAACCGGTTTTGAGATCAATTTTTATATCAATTTATTTTTAATAGGCTTAAAGCGTTTATGTTTTTCTGGCACGGCAATTGAATAAACTCTCGGTAACATAATTTATTACGAGCCGGAAAGAGCTCGAAAATTTTATCAACCATTTTATCGGAGGTTTTATCATGAAACGTTTTACTTTCATTACCGGCCTACTGCTGCTTTTATTTAGCATTTCACTGGCAAATATTTCAATGGCTCAGGACACGACACTGGTCAAGCAACAAAAACGGCTGCGGGACGGTTCCCATATCGGCGAGCCAATCAGAGAACAGAAACGGCTCCACCTTCAAACCCAAAACCCGGAGACCGGCGAACATGGTCCCGGATTTGTGGACGTTGACGGCGACGGGATCAATGATAATCGCGGCGCAATCAACAAATCCGCAAACCAGAAAATGAACAAAAACGCTGGCGGATTCGGCGCAAAAGATGGCAGCCGAAGCCGGTTACAACCGCAGGACGGCACCGGTTTTGGCCCGAAAACCGGCGACTGTAACGGCACCGGCCCCAAAGGCAGCGCCAAACGCAGCGGAAGAGGAAAATAATCCGGCGCTAACGCCATGACGACGCAGCCCTGATCCATTTTCAGGGCTGCGTTTTTTTTATAACCTGAGCTCATTCCCTTTATCGAAGACGCAACTGTTTTATGATCCGGGAAACAAAACCATCAACTATTTCCATCACCATTACCGCTAATCATCAATCAGCAATTTTTTTTCATGTCGCGCATTTTTGGCTTGACTTTTTAGAGATATTATGCTATCTTTTTTCTGCAAATTCTTACGCTTGCTCAGAGGCTAAGATGGCTGATGCTGATTTAAAAGACTCATTGATGCACTTACCACAGATATTGGAACCGAAGATGGGACAAGTTGAAATTTTCCCTTCGTATTCAGGCTTCAGGTTTGGAAATGAAAATTTGTTTTTGTCGGAAACCAGTTATATATGTTTCTAACATTGGAAATTTTGTTTATTTCTAATATTAGAAATTTGTTTCTAAAATTGGAAACTTGTTTTCGATATTAGAAACATATTTTAATCAATTATGAGCAGTCTAAACTATGTTATGACCTGATAAGTACACTAAAATATAGAGCCCATCCCATACCTAATCCCTGCCCAGGTGGGAAGTCGATAGTTACGATGCATTAAGCGGCACTAAAAATGTGGGTAAGACGGGAGTAATCAAATAATGGCGGTAATATGAGTGAATTGGGGAATTGATGACGGTGGATGCGGTCATAACCAGGCGTTTGCACCTGACCCCGCTGGCTTTGGTTTTTATTTAGTTTGAGAGGTTAATTCAGCAGGTCGGTTTGTTTAGTGAGTTTTCTGATACGGGGCAGGTGAAACGCAGGACGAATCCCGCAGTAAAGTACCGAGTTATGCGCAATTAAGCAGGCAAAAAAGCAGCCTAAACATAAGGAAGCTGATTGGTGGTTGGTAAATATAGAATATTATTTTGAAAAAAAGCAATTATAATTTTAAAAACATACAACCAAGGCGTACTTCTCCCATTGTTTTTTAG
>DSAU01000391.1 GCA_011046315.1 bacterium | reverse complement strand
TATTTTCTATAATTTTTAAGTTAAAGAAAACATTAATTTTTAGCAATCAAGTTGATATAATTTATTACAAAATTTTCCTTGCATATTTTGTGATTATCAGTAAATTTGAACTATCGTTCATAAATATGTGTCAAGCAAAATTAATGAAGGAGTTCGGAATTGATTATAATAATCCAGAAGCAGTAAGACTATTTGCAAAGCGGTTTTCACGGGGTTTATGATGGACTTGATTTTGAGTGGCAAAGGAGAGAACTCAAGCCGTATTATGTGTAAAAAAAATAAGGCTCGCTAAGTAATTATTAGCGAGCTTTTTTATTAAATCAGCTTTTCTGAAAAATTAAAATTGGTTATTGGGCAATAGTTTTTAATATTTCAAAATTATTTTTGAATTTCAATTATCTGGGGATTCCAATTTTTCCAGTCTTCCAATTCGACCTTTACATGACCGATAAAAACTTTCAACTCTGCTTTCAACGGCGGCCTTTTTTCATCGAGTGCAAACCAGCCTTTAAAAGGTCCTGTCAATCCAGCTACACCTTTCATTTGGACTACTCCATCTAAGTAATAGGTTTCCATTGGAGATTGCAAAGCACTAATTTTAATTTTACTATGTTTCCCTTTGAAATTAATGATAACTTTTCCTCGTTTAGACTCGAAAAAAGAGGTTATAGTATCGCTCTTAGTAGATACGACATTTGAGCGGGCATAATAAATCATCGTGGTACCATCCAAAATTGTTTCATTTATAGTATCATCTCTTACAATAGTTTTAGTGGGGTCGTTAACGTCAGTCATGTTTATATGGATTAGACTGTCAACATAATTGAAGCGATATTCGGTTTTATAGGTGACATTGTCGATTTCCTCATCGGATAAAAAAAGATTAAGACGAAACTTATCATCTATAAAACTTTCATATACGCTGTGCATGTTGACGAAAAAAATTGATGGATTAGAATCAATAAACAATTTGATGTGATAAACAAAGGTATTGTCTATAGTTAATGTATCCACTACTTGTAATCTCAACGTCCCCAGCCTAATGAAAGACCATTTTACTTTGTAAGTAAGTTCTTCTCCGATTTGCCATTGAAAATTATCATCACCCGATAAAAGTGCGATTGGGAAATGTAAGAGAATACAAATAAAAATAATTATTATTTTAGATTACATATTTCTAAAAACTCACTTTCACTTTTACATAGAGTTCATCATTTTTCTTGATTTGGCTGAACATATTCGTTCCTTTTCCTTCCAGCCAATAAGCGCCCAATATCAATTCCACATTATCGCTCGGATAATAGGTTATTTCAGGATTACCTAAAAAGCCGTAATCATTATCAATATTATTCCAATCATTAATAGCAATTGCGCCGCCAAAAGGTACTATTTTCAATTCATCGTTGAAAAATTTCTTCTCAAACCGAAAAGCGATATAATCGTTTAAATTTTCTTCGCCTCGTTCGTGAATAAAGCCATGTAAGAACTGGGCATTCAAATAGAGACCATTTTTAAAGGTGTAATCTCCGCCGATGACATACCTGAAGTAGGGTTTATCATCCAGAGCAATTGATGTTGCTTGTGGTAGTAAGCCCATCTGTGTTTGCATAAAAGTGGACATCTCAACTTTATCGGGAATAAATAAGGCACCTTCGCCCCAGAAACCCACACTACCGATGCTGCCTGCAAAATCAGCTCCGATAACCTGCATTTTGGGGTAAATCAATTCTGTATCGATATCAATCGTTCCCAGCGTGTCAACAGGAGTGATGGTTACTTTATCCACAAGCGGCAGGTCATCCCTGCCTTTGAAATAGCTGAGTGAAACATCGTAGCCAAGCAAATTGGTGGCAGCTTTAAACGCAAATTGAGACGATTCAGTCAGCTTATTTTCTGGCAAAATTATACTATCAGAAAAGTTACGGGGCAGCACCCCAGGCGGTAAATCCATTGGTGGAGCGAAGGCGCTGGCAAAATCACCAAGAGGCAGTGTGGCAGGCGTAAAAACAGGAACGAATACACCTGTCAAAGTTACATCACCCAGGTAGTAACTTGCCTTTAAAGCATTAGTACCTAATTGTTCACCAAAGTTAAAAATATCTTCTAAATCGTCTGGGCTGATGTTGCTGGTGGGATTCAGCTTGTCAGCCGTGCCCCAGGAGATGATTTGCCTGCCAATGCGAAGGTCTAAATTTTCCAATCCAAATTGATACAAATCAAGATAGGCTTCCCGAAATTCCAAGCCCCAACGATAAACTTTGTCTTTTTCCTGCCGTTGCAGATCCGACGACTGGGTGACATTGGGGAAGCCGAAACCCCGCAAGCGAACCTCGCTGAAGAAATGATATTTATCTGATGGTGCGCCTTCAAATTTGAGATTCAAGCGGTTTTCATTCCAGGTAAACTCTTTCGAATCGTAGCGCAGACGATTGTCCGTTTTAATGTAACCGTTTATGCCTAAATCAGATTGAGCAATAAGGTTGATTGTCGTGATAAGTAACAAAAAAATTACAGTCAACGAAAATATAGAAATGTTTTTCATTTGTTAAATCTCCTGTTTTAGTTCATTCACAGCGGCTTTAGCAGCTAAATCGGATGTTGCTTCCTGTTCATCAGCAATATGCCGTTTTCTGATGCCGCTTCGTGTTCTGATCCATTCATCGCTGGTATCGACAAATTTTTCTAAATCAAAATTCGTTAAAACCTTTTCAGGTAAATAAGAACCTGTTCCGATAATTTTGCTGTTCATAGATTTTAAATTACTCCTAATTTTTTGCCCACCTTCTCAAATTTATCTAACACAAAATCAAGCTGTTCGTCGGTATGTGTGGCAATATAGCTTGTCCGCAGGCGGGAGCTTTTAGGCGGAACTGCTGGACTTACTACGGGATTTGAATACACACCTTTATCAAACAGTTCCTTCCAGAAGATGAAGGTTTTCATATCGTCGCCTATAATTATAGGTATAATCGGGGTTTCGCTTACGCCTGTATCAAAACCAATGTTTTCAAGTTCTGTTTTCATCTTTCTGGCAATTCGCCAGAGTTGCTCTCGCCGTTCAGGTTCGGATTTAATGATTTGAAGTGCAGTTCTTACCGTAGCAACAGCACTCGGTGGCAAACTTGCGCTAAAAATTAATGTCCTGGCAAAATGTTTGAGATAATTGATTACTGAATGTTCACTGGCAACGAAGCCGCCTATACAGGCAAAAGATTTGCTGAAAGTTCCCATAATAATATCAACTTCGTTTTGCAAGCCAAAATGTGCTGCGGTTCCATTACCGTTCTCTCCCAGCACACCAATCGAATGGGCATCATCGATCATAAATTTGGTATTATATTTTTTTGCTGCTTTATTTATCTCAGGAGCTCTGGCAATATCACCTTCCATACTGAAAACGCCGTCGACAACTATCAATTTCCCGTTTTCAGAATTTTCATATTTAATGACTCGCACCAAATCAGCAATATCATTATGTCTGAAGCGGACAATTTTAGCAGATGAATAAACGCTGGCATCATGGATTGACGCATGGTTTAATTTGTCCGTAAAAATTATATCTTCTTTACCAGCCAGCGTGGTTATAATGCCAAGATTGGTCTGATAGCCTGTGCTAAAGATCAATGCGGCTTCTTTTCCCATAAAGTCGGCAAGTTCTTCCTCTAATTTAATATGGATGTCAAGTGTTCCATTAAGAAATCGACTTCTTGTACAGCCTGAACCGTATTTTTTCATTGCTTCATTAGCGGCTTCAAGAACTTTGGGATGGTGCGTTAAGCCAAGGTAATTGTTAGAGCCGATCATTATTTTTCGTTCACCATTAACGATGACTTCGGTATCATTTGACCACTCAATCGGTACAAAATATGGATAGCAGCCTGCTGCTTTTACTTCATCGGCTCGGGTAAAATTGTAGCATTTGTCGAACAAGTTCATTCTTTCTCCCGTCCTTTCAACTTTTTTTGTTTACTTCACTCTTTTAAGATTCCGTTGGGTAAATATGTCATCAGATAGTCCTGAGTCCAATTCAATGGTTTCGGTTATCGATTTCGTGCTGTGCTGGGTCTTTAAATCTTTCATCTCCATCTCCAGTGCTACCCAGTATTCCCCCTTTTTCACTATTTTGAGACGTTCCATTATCTTCCACAAATTTCCGCCTTTATCATAATGTTCTATTTTGGCAGGGCAAAAATTATCCTTACGTACCCACATTTTTAATTTGCTATAATCCTTGTTTACATCAGGTTTTGGGGTGAGTTCTAAAATGTAAAACTCATCTGTAGTTTCTAAAAGTTTGGGATTATATTCTTCACTATATTTGAATGAACTCAAATCATCGTAGCTGAAATCGGTTCCTGCAAAGCTTTCATTCTTAACGTGCGAGGCAATTCTGCGGACTTTACGGAATGCGGGGAGATAAAGATACATTACATCATCAGGTAGACTTAAAAAGCTAATGCCCTTTTGATCGGCAGGTGAAAGGAAACGAACCAATCGCATCTCATCGCCTTTTTGATACATCTCGGTTTTTCGCTCTTTTTGATCGCCATTCTTATCGACCAAAGTCATTGTTATTGACATCTTCTGATCTCTGGGCGCATTTACCACAGCGTCCATTTTTTTAACAATGTCCAGTGCCGATAATTCCTGAGCTGTAGTTGAAATTGCCCAACTCATGATTAAAACCACAGTTAAAGTAATTAATTTTTGTAACTGCATGGAACCCCTCCTGAAAGTTAATTTAAAATTGAATTAATAATTA
>DSAU01000084.1 GCA_011046315.1 bacterium | reverse complement strand
GTATCCCAAACCTTCTCATATTTAATTCGTCGAAAAATAACCTCATCCGAAACATCGAATATGTCACAAACAATTCTTGAAACAGCACGAATCAAAAGCTCCTCATCATCACTATCTGTCAGTGCTCGAAACTGATCAATTTTGCCCCGCTGTTTTTCCAATTCTTCAACTAAACGTTTTTTGGGAACCAATAATCGCCCAGCAAATTCATAAGCCTGCTGCTCGAACCAAAATAAATCATCTTCAGACATATTTTCTCGGAATCTCTTCCATTCCGTTTCGGTACGAAATTCACAGCGCTGTATTTCTTCTTTGTGTAAAACCAAATGACCAATCTCATGGGCATAAGTGAACCTGAGCCTTCGATAATACCTTTGGTCCATATAAACTGCCTTATCAACAAAAATAGTTTGCAGGTCCCGGGACAGGAATCCATCAATGTCGATTGTTTGTAATAATCTGTCAATGGGCCAGATATCAAGTTTAAGTTCAAACTCGATTATTTCCTCTATTGGGACGGGTACGAGATCAATTGGATGGACATACTTTTTTCTGAAATCTTCAGTCTTTTCTCGAATATCATTCCAACGCATTTTACGAGACTTGAAACCGTCCAATTTAACTCTCCTTTATAAGTTTAATAAGATTTTCAAGCTCTTCTTCGGTTGGTTTTTGTCCTCTTAGCGTGCGAAAGAAAACTGGTAGCTTCTCCACAATCGATTGGTTGCTCAACAGTTCTTTTGGGATGTGAGTAATGGCTGCTAAATCCATCAAAGTATACCAATTGTCACTATTTTTTTTGACATTTAAAATTTTTGCTATTTCTTCCAGCAGCATTCTGCTTTTAGGTGGCGGCAGTATTCCCCTTTCAATTTTGCTCCAGTTACTGGGATCAATTCCAGTGCGCCTGCAAAATTCCCTTAAAGTAATCCGATTCTGGTGCCGCAATTGTTTAATAAATTCTCCAAAAGTTAACATAAGATCCTCTCCTGCTATGGCTTTAGTTTTGTGTGGTAATTATTTACTACGTGGTAAATATAAACCATATACTTGAAAAAGTCAAGTTATTTTTTCGTGTTTATGTAATGCTCATTTGTTGGCTGGTAGCGGTAACCTTTCAAAGGTTTTGAAACTTATACGACGTTTCTGAAGGCGATAAGTTTGTGAATTTCTTTTTTGTGTTCCTTGGTGCCTGAACTATTACAAAGTTGAAAAGCTAAATATCATAAATCACTTGAAATTCCACCCGATCATGCTCCAACTGTTTTTTCACCCTGTCCACATCATCAAAACGAACCCGCACACAAACCCCACAATCCGAGCTAAGCTGGCGTGGCACGGGAATCATTTTGCAGTCGATGTCGGCGCTGTTCAGTAATCGCTCGATGCGCATGGCATGGCTGGTGGAATCGACCAGAATAACGGCGTATTTTGGTTCGTTCATTTCACCTCCTCGGCCAACTTTCGAATCGCAGCGATGGCGTAATCGACTTGTTCCTTCGTGTTAAAAAATCCCAAACCGAAGCGAACCGTTCCTGCTGGAAATGTTCCCATCGTCTTGTGAGACGCGGGCGAGCAATGTAATCCGACTCGACACAAAATATCGAACTCTTCGTCCAATCGTAATCCAATTTCCGATGGTTCCTTGCCCAGAACATTAAATGAAACTGTGGCGATCTGTTGTTCCGCATTCAGCGTGCCGTAAACTTGGACTCGGGGAATCGTTTTCAAGCCAGCTATCAGGAGTTTTGTCAACCGGATTTCATGGGAGCGGATCTGATCGACGCCCTGTGTCAAAATCCATCGGAGACTGGCGTTCAATCCTGCCAGCCCCACGGCGTTAGGGGTTCCGCTTTCAAATTTATCGGGCAGAAATTCGGGCTGATTTTCGTGTTCGGAACGACTGCCTGTACCGCCGCATTTTATCATATCGAATGCGTTTAAATCGACTCGTTCGCCGACAATCAATCCGCCAGTTCCCATGGGTCCATAGAGCGATTTGTGGCCGGTGAATCCTAATAGATCGATGCAGTCTTTCTCTATATCGATGGTCAAAACTCCAGCCGTTTGAGCCGCATCCACCAAAAAAAGCAGGTCATGTGCCCGGGCGATTAGTCCGACTTTTTCTATCGGCAGCACGGAGCCAGTGACATTGGAAGCATGGTTGAGTGCGACCATCACCGTGTTTGGTTGAATGGCGGATTCGATATCCGCCGGATCGAGCCTTCCCTGCTGGGAACATGGAATCACGGTCACCTCGACACCCTTTTGCTCCAGACAACGCAGCGGGCGCATCATCGAATTGTGCTCCATGCTGCTGGTGATGACGTGATCCCCGGGTTTTAACAGACCATGCAAAGCTAAATTCAACGCCTCGGTCACATTCGACGTAAAAACAATCCGCATGGGATCAGCTAGTTGAAACAGCTCTGCCACAGCCTCTCGTGCGTTGTAAACAATTCTGCCCGATTCAATCGCCAGCCGATGTCCCGAGCGCCCAGGATTGGCGCCGATGTCATTCATAAATTTCACCATCGCTTCCGCCACACAGGGCGGTTTGGGGAAAGAGGTGGCGGTGTTGTCGAAATAGATCATTTGGATTTCCTTCTAATTACCCTTGCGAAGGTATAGAACTTTCGCAAGGAAAGTAAGTCTGTCATTGCGAGGGAGGCACGACCGAAGCAATCCGCTGAAAAAAAAAGATTGCTTCGTCGCTACGCTCCTCGTAATGACAGGAAAAAAGAATTGCCCGATTACCCAACTACCTAAACAAGGTCAGTTTAAACTCTTCCCCCATCTCTTCAACCTGCACCTTGCACCCCCAGTTCTCCGCCACCCGACGAACGTTTTCCCGTGAGGTCACGGTTTCTACCAGCACTTCGATGGGGAATTCGCCATTGTCCACCGCCTGTTTGGTGAGCAACACTGGCTGGGGACAGGACAGTCCCCGGGCGTCTACTACCTGGCTCATTATTTTCCCTCCTGTTTAAGTTTTTCTCGCATTGCAAAACCAATGGTAATGCAGACGATTAATCCCAGCACTATAGCGATCATTCCCGCCGTGGTGAGTCCTCCGACCTGAAGGACGCCATCGACGATTTTATCAGGAGCTCCTGCCAGGCTGAAATTATGGGAAAAGCCAGCGCCAACGATCATGCCGATCACGAAAATAGCTGAATCGCCATCGCCTTCGCCTGCCAAAAAAAGCTGTCGCCCTGGACAACCACCTGCCAGGGCAAACGCCATTCCTGCCAGCGACATGCCCAAAAAATTCCACAAAAGGCTGCTATGGGCAACAGGCTGGGCAGCAAATCCCAATTTGGTCTGACTTAAACTCAGGTTCATGATCAAAGCCACTACGAACAGCGCTCCCACACCGCTGAGCAGATGGGTGTCCCGCATCAAAATTACATCCCGCAGGGCGCCCATGGTGCAGAAGCGGGTGCGTTGGGTAAGGAAGCCGATCAACAGCCCTGCACCGAGCGAAATCAGCAATGGCGCATACATGGAACCTGGTCCTTTGGCGCTGAAAAAGATAGCGCAGTTTTCACTGAACTGCACACGAAAAATCAACAACAACAGCAGCCCAATCATGATAGCGGGCAGAATCCAGCCCACAGCTGAATACGTTTTTTGGGTTTTGCCCAGGTTGAAGCCCGATTTGAGGAATTGCACGCCAATGGCAATCCCAACAGCCAGCCCTGCAATTCCCAAAATAGCATTCAGGTCTCCGCCAGCCAGTCTCAAAATTGCTCGCCAGGGACAGCCCAGAAATGCCAGTGCGCCGATCATGGCAAACAGGCCCAGCATAAACCGCACAATCGGCGCTGAGCCGGAACGGGCTTTGAACTCCCGAAATAAAAATGCCGCCATTAACGATCCCAGCACAAAGCCGATAATTTCAGGTCGGATGTACTGAACCACCGCTGCCCGATGCAATCCCAATGCTCCGGCAATATCCCGCTCAAAACAGGCGACACAGATGCCCATGTTGGGCGGATTGCCGAATTTTTGCAGCAGCGGGGCAAGAATTCCAATGACAGCACCCGCCAAAATAATGCCCCAACGAGAAGCAAAGAATTGTGTTAATTTTTGACGCATGAATTTTCCCTCCAACTTTTTTTGAATTTTCAAATTACAATAAACAAATTACAAACCTGTCCGCCTACTGGATGGACAAATTCCAAAATTCAATGCTCAAATTTCAAACTGGTGAGTCAGTTTGGAAAATTAAAGATTGAAAATCGGACATTATTTGAAATTTGTCAATTGATGTTTGGTGCTTTTTAGAAATTGTTTAAAAGATTGGCTAATTCAAAAGCCACACAATTGATGTTAAACATGTGGAATTACGGAGACATAATCCACCTCCTTCTGTATTGATCGCAGCTACTCCTGCGACCGAACATACATAAGGAGGTTAAAGTGCGGATAGCAGGCATGCTGCGAAGGTGATAAAGTTGGAGAAGCTCACGGCTTCCCGACCTTTACATCAAGTAATTTGCTGAAAATGATTTTTGAGCTGATTCATGGTTTGCCCTTAATTAATAATTGGTAATAATTGGCATTTTCAATAGATTGATTTTTTATGCTGGAATATACAATTTAATCAAATTTAAGTCAAGCAATAAATTACCAAATTTGTATCGCCTCACTTACAGGTGGAACACTGATGCCATCGCTTGATAGGCTGATTATTTGATAGATGCTAACATTTTAAAATATAACATTCTATTATTAATATTTTGTAACCGATCACAGGGATCAAAAGTTATATCTACAAACTTTAG
>DSAU01000343.1 GCA_011046315.1 bacterium | reverse complement strand
TTACTTTACATCATTAGTAGCACAGCCCAAAGATGCGGGCGTGTCTTTCGTATTCGCCAAAAAACTATATCAAGATGGTTTGTTTGATATTGCGGCGGAACAATTTCATCAATTTGCCGAAAATAACTCTGAACACCCACAGGCTTCCGAAGCTTTATTGATGGCAGGAAATTGTTATTATCAGTTGGGTAATTATCGGGAAGCAGTAAAAGAATTTTCGCTGCTCATTTCCAGGTATCCGGACGCAAAAATTTTGGACGAAGCCCATTTTCGTCTGGCAGAATCCTTTAAAAAAAACAATCAGACTGAAGCAGCGGCAAAATCATATCGACAGGTTCAAATATTTTATCCCAAAAGTCCGCTTGCCGCAAAATCTTTGCTGCTGTCAGCCAAATTGTACTTTCAATTGGGTGATTATGAATCGGCGAAAGCCGTGGTCTATCAAATATTGGAACTGTACCCAACTGGTACTGAATATTTTGAAGCGCGTTTGTTACTGTCTCAAATACACCAAAAAGCCGACAACCCAAAGCTTGCCAAATTTGAATTGGAGAAAGTATTAACCGCAACCCAACAGGGCGTCATCAATGCAACGGCTCTTGTTTATGCTGCTCGTTTAGAAGCAAACGCCAAACGATATCAATTCGCTGAAGAACATTATTTAGCCTTAATCAATCAATACCATAACACTAATATTGACAAAATTAAATCCTTATTGGACAGCGCTTATGTTGAAATCGCTGATATTTACTCCAGAAAGGGATGGCATGAAAAAGCCAATAATTATTTAATGAAAATTACTAATTTCGATCATTCAACAAATTTGATATTGACTATTTCCGAAAACCTGATGCAGCAACAGCAATACACCGAGGCGCTAAAAAAATTACAACAAATAGTTTCAATTGAAACCGATAGCGCTGTTTTGATTAAGACAAATTATTTTGTTGGGATCTGTTATGCTGAATTAAAGGATTTTTCAGCTTCAAACCAATTTCTTGGCGATGCCATATCATTGATTCGATCATTCAGTTTAAAAAGCCAGTTTAAAGATTTTTTAATCAACAGCTATCATCGGCTCAGCCAAAATTTTCTTCATCTCAATCAACCAGAGTTAGCGATTAAATACTTGAAGACTTTAAGCGCTGAGTTTCCTGATTTGAAGCGAGCTGATTTCATCGTTTTTAAAATCGCAAATATATATGAGAACCAGCTCGAAGATTATGATCTGGCAATTCGATTTCATTTCCAAATTTTAGAACGATTCTCGCGCAGCAGATTGGTTGATGACGCAATTTTTGGAATCGGGCGCTGTTATGAACAGAAAAAAGAATTTAAACAGGCTGTAAGTGCGTACAACCGTTTGCTGAACAGCTATCCGGCAAGCGATTTTTCGCTTCAGGTACTCAACCGAATCCAACACATTAAAAATTACCACGTTTTCAACAGCGAAATTATTGACAATATTGGTGCCATTTTGAAAAGTTTATTTGCGGAATCGGAATTAAATCCGGCTATGAGGATTGGCTTATTTTACCTGAATAATCTTAAGGACTATAAGTCTGCGATTGACTATTTGAGCCAGGCACTAACCCAAAATTCACTGCTGGAAAATGAACGCGAAAAAATTATATTTGCTTTGGCGAGATCACATCACCTTTTGGCTTTCAATGAGGATACGGAAAGCAATGAAAAAACTTCTCTGATAAAAAAGGCTCACGATTATTATTCAATGATAATTGAAAATTTTCAAAGCAGTAGCTTGGTTGGTGATGCCACTTTCCACAAAATTGAAATGCTTCGCAATCAATTCGATGACGAACCAGATAGCGAATCGTATCGCAGTTTAATAAAATCCATGGAAGAGTTTAAAGATAAGTTTCCTCGCAGCCAATATCTTGATACTGTTTTACTCTGGTTGGCAAAGTTGAAGCTTTCCACTAACCATTTCAGCACTGCCAAGGACAGCCTGGATATTGCAAATTCATTAATGACAGTGATTGCAAACCATGAAGGCGGTGAGTTGCGCTATCAGGCAGAATATTTATATGCGGTATTTTTGCATGGCACAGGAAACGATTCTTTGCTGATCGAACGAATGACAAATTTCATAACTCGATACAACAACGCCTATCAGATAGGTAAAGCCCATCTATTATTGGCTCAAACCCTGATGAGAAATCAAAAATTTGTACTGGCGGGAAAATATTATTTAAAAATTGCAAACGAGTATTATTATAGCTCAGTTGCTGATAGCGCCGAAATTATTCTGGGAGGTTTGTTAGCAAAACAAAACAAGATAACCGAAGCATTAGATTATTATTATAAGTTACACCAAGACAATGAATTATCAGGACTTTGGAATTTTCAAGATTACAAATATGAAGATGTCTTGTTCAATATTGCCAACTTAAATCAAAAAAATAATGACCATTCAAAATCGATTCAATTTTATAAGCAATATTTGAATACCTTTCCGAAAGGGAAGTATCGTGACAAATGTTTTTTCCATTTGGCGAATTTATTTTTGCTGCCTGAGGGAGGGAGGGATCCGGATCAGGCGATTAATTATTTCCAGGCGCTGTTAACAACTTCTTCACAAAACCCATTCTCCGACAGTGCATTGATCCGGCTCGCTGACGTCTATTTTGATGAAGATGAATACGAAATGGCTTTAAAATATTATGAAAAGGCGGAAAAGAAAAATAACCAAGACAGTTGGGAGGATGAATATCCATCCTTTAAAAAAATTATTTGCCTTATCAAGCTTGGGAAGGTAGCGCGCGCAGAAAAAGATTTGAATGAGTTTAGAAAGAAATATAAAGACAATAAAAGCTTAATCGCTCAAATGCAGCTCGAACTGGGTGATAATTACTTGAACAATAAGATTTTTGACAGAGCAGAGCGCATTTTTAAGGATGTGAGATCAAGCTTCAAAAATAGCTACGAAAGTGAACGTGCCGAGTATCTTTTAGGGAAACTATACTTCATTTTAAACAAGGACAATGAGGCGCTTGACATCACTACAAAATTAATTCAGAAAGAGCCAAGCCAGGATATACTGGCAGATGCATACATGATTTTAGGAAATTTTTATTATTTGCAAACGAAACAGATAGAGCATGCGATGATTGCCTATAAGAAAGTCACTGAACTTCAGCGCCTTAAATCGGATGTTTTAAAAAATGCCATGAATAATCTAATTAAATGCTATACTGATCTTAGGTTACGAGAACAAGCATTGGTTACCATCAGAAATTATATCGAAAAATTTCCCACCGCTGAAGATATTTTTGAAAAAAAAATATTGATGGCCATGCAATTTTATGAGTTGAATGAATACGACCGTGCATTGGATTTACTTCGGAAATTAAAATACGAAGCCGATGTCGAAAATGAACCCAGAATACAATTTTGGATCGGAGAGTGTTATCTGGGTATGGGGCAGTTTAAAAAGGCAGTAAGTGAATATTTAAAAGTTGTTTATCTGTCCCAACCATCAAAATTTAGTTGGAAAGTAACCGCACAATTTCAAGCCGGAATTGCATATTTGAAGGCTAACGAACATCAAAGAGCTAAAGAATTGTTTGAACGAATTGTTCGTGAATACGGTGCAGGTAGTGTTTTCGGAAAATCTGCGCAGAAGAAGGTTGATGAAATCGATCTCATATTAACAAACAAATCAATGGAGATTTGAGATGCTTGATCCATCGGCAAAGGATTTTCTGAACGTACATTTTTCAAATTTTTTCCGCGATAAACTATATAAAGAACTACACCATTTGATTGAGGTTTCCTTTTTCGAAGATTTGGGAGAAATCGGAGACATCACTTCAAACGCAATTTTTGATCAGGATGAAAGCGCTACCGCAAAAATAATAGCCAAACAAGATGGGGTTTTCGCCGGTGGATTTGTGTTACCGTTGGTCTTTAAAAGTTGTGATCCGACGGTCAAAGTTATAGTAAAAGCAACAGAAGGCGAGAGGCTTACTAAAAAACAGGTGGTTGCTACTATTTTTGGTCCAATTAAGAGTATATTAATTGGTGAAAGAACTGCTTTGAACTTCATTTCCAGAATTAGCGGTATCAGCACTTTAACCCGAAACTATGTTGATCTTGTTAAGGGATATGGTGTTACAATTTTGGATACGAGAAAAACGATTCCGGGATGGCGATACCTTGATAAATATGCAGTCGTTGTAGGCGGCGGTTCCAATCACCGTATTGGTTTATTTGATATGGTACTCATTAAAGAAAATCACATAACCGCTGCCGGGGGTATTGATCGCGCTGTAAATTGCTGTAAAAAATTTCTAACAAGCAATAAAATTGAAGCTAAAATAGAAATTGAGACACAGAATTTAAATGATGTAAAACAGGCAATCGCTGCAAAGGTTGATCGGATAATGTTGGATAATATGGATTTGAATATGATTGAACAGGCTGTCAGAATTGTGAATAAGCGAATCGAAACTGAAATATCAGGCGGAATAAATGTTGATAATCTGAAAAATGTGGCAGCTACAGGGGTTGATTACATCTCAATCGGTAGATTAACGCACTCAGTGGCTGGATTTGATTTTTCGTTGCTTGTTGAATAAGTTTTAAAAATAGTGTTTAGTTTACATAATATTGATTATAAGTCTTAATATTACTAAAAAATATTGGAATTATAGTCACAGACGCGGTTTTTCCATGATTTCATTTTTCAGCTTTTCTGCTAATTTTATTAAGGGTGTATAAATTTTAGAATTAATAATTTCATCTAAAAAGCCAAGTGCGTCCTGAAACTC
>DSAU01000128.1 GCA_011046315.1 bacterium | reverse complement strand
TCGAGCGACATGTTTTTAGTTCGGTCTGTCAGCTTTGGTGCACCAATATCAATCAGTTTAGTGTCATAGCACAGTTGGAGCTGTAAGCCACGCAACGGGGAATCGCATTGGATTCTTACTGGCAGATGGAGCACCATCTCTTTGACGAGAAATTCGTCTTGATGGTCAACTAAGCGCGACCAATCAGATTTTGCCAATGTTCCCGCAGGCTCTCTGCCAAGAATTACGTTGACAATTGCCACGATATCGAGGATGTTGATCTGACCATCTGAATTGTAATCAGCAGCTTCTAACTCATACTGATTGGGCTCTGGCGGACGATCTAAGATAATATTGATAATACGAACCAGATCGGCAATGTTGATAACACCATCCATCACCACATCGCCCTTGAGCACTTCGCAGTAAAATTTTCCCCCAAAAACACTGGTTGGTAATAGTAACTCAAATTGATCCGAAATAATAACTTCTGACAATAAAATATCGGCGCTGTCACCGACTTGAACATCCGGATGAACCGTATAAACCAATTCTGCAACATCACCGGTTCCCTGTAAAATTTTTCCACCCTGCTCGCTCGATAGAACCACCTTGATCAAACCCGAATCAAACTCTTCATACGAGATCGAAAAATTTGATGTACGATAGCTTGTCAAAAATTGGACTGGTGAGATCAGATCAGGTATGGCTTGCACTTGAAACTGGATCCCCGAAACATCATTAGTGTTGTGCAGAGTAAATTTTAGGCGGCCAGTATTTCCGGGCAAAGCTTTGGTGGTTTTGACGCTGAAAACTGATTTATCTTTGGGACCTAAAAATTTTGCCAGATTTTCAACATAGGCTGGCCAGTTGGTCGTATTGTTGCTGTTCAGATAGACAATGGCTCTGGAGTTTTTGGCGTTGGTCAGGGTGCCGTAATCGAAAGCAATAGCGATTGCATCTCCGGTGGCGTTAAGTCCGGCGCCGACGATAACGGTTCCGTTTCCGATGTTTTCAAAACTCCCATTTCGCCCCGGTCCATGGTCGATGTAATGAACAGCGTTTGGAGAATAACTGGTTACATGAAATGGATTGGTATAATAAGCTGTTTGAGAAGGATTAATCAGCTCAGATTGTTTGATCCCACCGGCGCCAATTTCATTGAAAAGGCTGTCGCGCCAATCGAATAGAGTAGCACGATATGACTTATAGGAATCGCCTCCAAAGAATACTTTTCCACCAGCTTTGATGAAATTAATCAAATTTGCCCTGCCGGTCAAGTCTGGAACGTTAATAATATCCACAAACCAGACTTGATCAAATGGGCTGAGATTGGCAAGCGTAATTTTTGATACATCGGTATCCCAAGTTACATTATGCCCTGCCCTTGTTAAATGTTGCTCATTAAACGACCGGTCTTCTCCCACCACATAAATGTTGTAGGAAATGCGCTCATCGTTTGCCAGCGACGCTTCAAATAAACATAACAAAAAAAGCAGGGTGAAGGCGGTACAAAAAGTTGTAACTGACCAACGGTGCGATTTGGCATGCATTATCAAACCTCCCACTTTTATGATGAAAAATAATTAGTGATGAGCATATAAGGCAGGATGTCTCTTATTTTCAATAATCGTGAAAACGACAGCTCGGAATGAGTGCTTTTCCTTCCTGATTGTGATTTCCCCCTGATCATGCTCATGACGAGTTAAAGGTAATTTTATCCAAACAAAGCGATCCTCCAAAAGCCGGTATTGATAAGTTCATTGGTGAGCAGTAGTATAACATGTTAATCAAGTCGCAATTTGATATTAAATATACAAATATAATTCTGGCTTGTCAAGAGAATAATTACAATTTGGGAATTTGAACAAAATTTAATTTATTGAAGTATCTTTATTAATATCATTATGATAGCTTCATTTATAATCGATACCGATTTTGATGATTTGGACAATGTGCAAAAAAATATTTTAATATTTCTTCAAATTTAACATGACGTTGATTTATTAAAAATATTTTGGAAATTTTTTGTTAATTTTTTTAAAAGCTAAACCAGAAAATTCTTGCTTCTCACCGATAAATTTATAGATTTAAGAATAACTCTAAATAGTTAATCGCGGTGTCATCAAAAATCAGGAGAAAGAATATGCTTAACTACATCTGGTTCGCATTGATTATCATTGCCATTATTGTCGGTGCGATAAATGGCCGTATTGATGAAGTAACCCAGGCGGCATTTCAATATGCCGAAACATCTGTAAATATCGCTATTGGTTTAATCGGAATAATGGCTCTCTGGCTGGGTATTATGAATATTGCTCAGGAAGCCGGGCTGGTGAAGATGCTTGCCCGATTAATCAAACCGATTAGTAAACGACTTTTCCCGGAAATTCCCCCCGAACATCCGGCAATGGGTGCAATGGTTTTGAATATCGCCGCGAATTGGCTGGGCCTGTCTAATGCAGCAACGCCCCTGGGTTTGAAAGCGATGGAGGAATTGCAAAAATTGAATGAAACCAAAGACACAGCCACCAATGCAATGGCGACTTTTCTGGCGCTTAACACCGGCAGCATCACCTTGATCCCGGCGACGATCATTGGCGTTCGGCTAACGCTGGGCTCTCAAAATCCCGCGGAAATTATCGGCACGACAATCTTTGCCTCTGCATTTGCAACGATTTTCGCGGTTAGCGCTACTAAAATTTTACAGCGACTGCCGGTGTTTAAAATGAAAGAAACTGATAGATCAACAGCCTCCATTAAAAATTCAGATCATGAGGAGGGAAAATAGAATGTTTGAACGAATAATATCATTTATCTCGGTATGGGCGATTCCCTTTCTGCTTTTCTTAATCCCGATCCTGGCGATGAAAAATAAAGTTAAAGTTTATGAATCGTTTGTGGATGGTGCTAAAGGTGGGTTTGAAGTTGCTGTAAAAATCATCCCCTATCTGGTTGCAATTTTGGTTGCCATTGGTATGTTTCGGGCATCCGGGGCAATGGAGTTGTTTGTGCGATTCATTTCGCCGGTAACCGACTTCATAGGTATGCCCGCAGAAGCTCTTCCAGCGGCATTGATGCGGCCTTTATCCGGCAGCGGTACGCTGGGTATTGCCACGGAATTGATGAAAGAGCACGGTCCAGACTCTTTCATCGGACGTCTGGTATCTACATTTTTTGGCAGCACCGAAACCACGTTCTATGTGGTCGCAGTTTATTTTGGCTCCGTGGGCGTTAAAAAAACACGACATGCAGTTCCAGCCGGTCTTATCGGAGACCTCGCCGGTTTAATAGCGGCGTTGTTCATTTGTCGAGTCGTGTTTGGTGGATGATGGTAAACAAGATTGATCATTGAGGCGAATTTTTGTTACCTGTCGCTCGAGCTGCTCACACTGATTTCTCTGCTTTTTCAAGCGATGGATAATATTCGAAGAAAGCGGCAATGCTTTTAACTGATCAATCTGCTGTTGCGCACAATCATACTCCTCAAGATGAATATGACAGCGCGCCAGATTGAGCCGACAGAGATATTCGTTGTAATGATTGTTGGGGTTGTTCTGAAGGATTGCGTCAAGGATGCGCTGAAAATAGACCTGCGCAGTATCATATTTTTCCAACGCCATCGCACATTTTGCTGCGCCCCAAAGGAAAAACCGACTATCGGGAAAATGTTGCAACCCGGTTAACGCCCATTGGTAAGCACGTTCGGGTTTGTCGTATTCCAATAACATCCAGACCAGTTCATTCATGGCGGCAGCTCGGGTAAATTTACCTTTCTCGATAGCAGTTTCGATCATCCGGATTCCAAGCTCCCGATCATCAGGCACTAACGGCAACCAGCTCAAATGACGCGTCAATTGACTTCGCCAGAAACGAAAGGTACCAATACCAAAATAGGCATCATAATAATCCGGCTGATGGTGAACGATTTTTTTAAGTATCGAGACTGCCGATAACCCCTGACGAATTGCCGTGACATATTTTCCCTGTCTGCCCGCATAAAATGCCAGGTAAGACAGGGCGCTACCTTTATAAAATTGATGATCGACATTAAATTCCGATGAATCCGAGTTTTTTCGATCGCACCGGCTTAAAGTTAAATCGATATTATCCAAAAATTCAGATCGCCACCGATCTGTTTCAAAATCCATCATTTGCGCTTGAATCACCGCTGCTTTAAAAAAATAACCGACAGGTTGTGTCGGGTCTTTACGAATCAGCTCATCTAATAGTTGTTTCGATTTTTCGTATTCATGGATAATGGATAGGGAGATCGCTTTCAGTATTAGACTGTCGTCATCCGCTAATGTACCAGCCGATGCATGACAAACAGGCATCGCGAATAAGCAGATTCCATATAGAAACAACAGCAGCCGGACGAGTTTTTTCATAATAAATCTCTGGAATCATGAACCATTAATAATGATTTTGAAGCTAATCTGCTTAATTGTCTTAGAACAACTCAAGTTAGCAAATAATGAGCATAGAAACAAGAGAAAAATCAAGCATTGTCCAATTTGAATATTACCCAAAATTTTTAACTGAAATCATTTTTGCTGCTATCATCAAATTGGTTTTTAAAAAGATAGGAGTGTGATTCCTTTACAAGCTATCTATTCTATTACCGTAACTATTCAGGTCTATTTGATACCATCCAAATATTAGACAGGATAAACATGATAATGCAGAATATACAATTAACTGGATCATTTTATTTTGAAAATTTTATTGACGTTCAGTTATCATCAACTCTATTAGTCCAAAAGATAAAATTACTTAAAATTAAATCCTGTAAATTATTGTTATTCTGTATATC
>DSAU01000470.1 GCA_011046315.1 bacterium | reverse complement strand
TTTAAGTGCATTTGTTAATATTTTAAAAGAGAAAACTGGTCAAATTTTTTTGAAACGAGGATCAAATGAAAGCAAAAGCCTCTATTCATCCATTTCTTCTCTCTGTCATTATTTTAATATTATCGGTGAATTTTTCCTACTGTTATGCTCAATCACCTTATTATAATGAATTAAAGAAGCTGGTTCAATCGTTTAAGACTGATCCGCGGGGACCTTTTCAAGCGATACGCTGGTTCTGTCCGGATGGCTCAATTCTTCCGCCCACCCAACGCTGTCCCCAACCCGGGGGAATCCAACATGCCCTGCACAAAGATGTGGTTCAAGAAATTGCTCAACAACAAGGCATTTATTTTGGACAAATATTAGCCGGCACAGCTTACGCAGATTTTTTTGATCATGCGAATCAAAATTCCCGGCTCAATCAATACCAATTGGAAAAATATTTGCAATCTGTTGATGATGGCTGGATTTTACGTCGCGCCCGTTATTATCGTGGCGCCTTCCAGGCAGAGGATGAAGAAAGTTGGGGTTTAAAATTTCTGACCTGGTTAGTGAGCCAGGATGATATTTTAAGGTCGCAATACTTTTTAGTTCGACAATCATTTAGGGACATCCCACATCAGGCAAACGACCACCGTCTAAATAACATTCGAGGATTAGCCAAGACAATCGCTGATTCATTGCCCGCTTTTAATGATTTACGCATAAAAATTCATGGTCAACCAGACAATCAAGATGCTCAGCGAGTGAGATCGTTTCGCCTCTCGAATCAACAAAAAATTTCACCAGGTTTGCAGCAAAAACTGCTCACTTTAGAAAAAGATATTGAATCAGTTTATCAATCAACGAATTTGGTGATGCTTAAAAAATATTTGAAACAACTTTCGCCCACCAGTCCGATATACGATGAATTAAATGCAATTATAAACACATACACCGCTTCTAATAAGGCAATAAAAGATCCCCAGGCGATGTTAAAAGCTGCGCTCAAAGATATTTCCAAACTGATGCTGAACATCCGACAAAATATTTTGTTGATCTCCAAACCTGCGGAACGAGTCAGCTTCATAGATTTATCCATCGATTTGGAAGATATTTTATTCCGCAACATCAACAATTGGAGAGCTCAAACCTTTGGTGAACTATTTGAAAAAAGTTATTCAATTTGCCAGGCAGCAGCCGGAGCCGGGTTAATGGAATTGTGGGAATGGAAAAAAATCGAACCTGTTCTAAAACCAGAGTCCGGGACAAATAAAATAAATCTGTTAACATTACTGGAAAAGATAGATCAAACGCAGCGAGCAGTAGAATGGTGCACCGGCATGGTTCGAGCCAATTACGAGCCTGTTGTGAATATATATTATAATTTTGAGCCATTAGTTACAGGCTTTTTCGATGATCGTATCAGAAGCTCTATTTTACTTCAATTTGGAGAACTTGTCGGTCGGTTAAAAGAAAATCTGATCAAGTTTACCGGATCATCCAATTATGTTATGGGAATAAAAAATCAAAACCATATTAATGGACTCAATCCTGGTTTTGCTTTCGGCGAGTTGGAAGTGATCGATTCTCCGATTGAACAGCTAAATACATCTGCTAACAAAATCTATATCATGCAGCGGCCTCCGATGGATTTAAAGCCGGTCGCTGGCATCGCAACGGTAACTGAAGGAAACATAGTTTCCCATGTCCAGTTGTTGTGTAAAAATTTGGGAATACCAAACTCCGTCCTCACCATGCAAAACTTGAAAGATTTAATTCCATTTTCTGGCAAGAAAGTATTTTATGCAGTTTCACCGCAGGGCACAGTCGTCATGAAACCAGAAAATGAAATGACCAATGAAGAGATCGAATTGATTCAGCAGCGCTCCAGGCGGGAAGAAAGAATTGCCATTCCAGTAGATAAAATTGACCTAAGCAGAATCGAATTAATTAATCTAAGGTCGCTGCGGCCAAAAGATTCCGGCAAAATATGCGGTCCCAAAGCTGCCAATTTAGCCCTGTTAAAACAATTGTTTCCAGATAATGTCGTTGAAGGTATCGTCATTCCCTTTGGTATTTTTCGTCGCCATTTTGATCAGCAAATTCCAGAAAAGGGAATGACATATTGGAATTTTTTACAAAACATCTTTCAAATAGCCGAAGCTGATCGCAATCGCGGCATCAGTAATGAACAAGTTGATAAACAACTGTTATCACGGTTAGCAGAGTTAAGAGAAGTTGTAAGCAAGATGGAATTTTTACCAGATTTTAGCCAATCGCTTAAGGACAAGTTTATCAAAATATTTGGCGCCAGGATGGGACAAATACCAGTTTTTATCCGAAGTGATACCAATATGGAAGATTTGAAAGATTTCACTGGCGCTGGTCTCAATTTAACGGTTTTTAATGCTGTTGAAGCCGATAAAATTTTTCAGGCGATTCGAGATGTCTGGGCTTCCCCTTTTACCGAGCGAAGCTATCGCTGGCGGCAAAAATTTTTACTCAACCCGGAAAATGTTTTTCCTTCAATTTTAATCATTCCAACTGTAAATGTGGATAAATCCGGGGTGTTGATTACTGCAGGTTTAGTATCCTCAGATCCGAAAGATGTAACAATTGCTTTCAATCGCGGCGCCGGCGGAGCTGTTGAAGGTCAAATTGCTGAAACTTATCTATTAAAAAAGAATGGCGAAAACCGACTACTATTTCCTTCCCGGGAGTCTACATTTATTAAGTTACCCACTACTGGTGGAACAAAGAAGGCAACCACATTTTTTCAGCAACCAATTCTTGATGAAAAAGAGCTGACACAGCTCAGAGCTTTTGCAGATGAGCTTATTACCAAATTATCATCAACCAAAGGAGGCAAAAAAGAGGGGCCTTTCGATGTGGAACTTGGTTCCAAAGATAAAACTATTTGGCTGTTTCAGGTTCGTCCTTATGTAGAAAATAAACGGGCTCGCTCATCAGCGTATTTGCAAACTCTCGATCCGAAGTTTGATAAAAATATAATAATCGAGCTGAATGAAATATTAGAAAAATAATTTAAGCAGCTTAAAATTTAAAACGTTGGATAGGAATCTTGAAAAGGAATAAAATTATGAAAAAATTGACCATCGTTTCTTTTTTCATTATAATGATAGTCGCCAACACCGCTACCATTTTTAGCTATCCAATTGATGGTTATCAATGGACGGGCATCAGACGATTGTACCGGTTGAGCTTGATACTGGAAGGTAAATTAAAAGGGAGTATGCCTATCGCCGGCGCGCAAAAATCGTATCACGATATCAAATTAAATTTAGTTGAAGACCATCGTATTGATTGGTCTCGACTGCCAGAAATTGATGTCAAACTTCAACAGGAAATTGATGCACTTTTCCCAAACCGTCATGAAAGTTACTCGTTGGCGGTGTTAGATATCACGCCAGGGAAACCAATTCGCTTTGCAAAACGCCAGGCAGAACGACAGTTCTCGCCGGGAAGTGTTGGCAAACTTGCCATTGCCGCTGGATTGTTTAATGAATTAAAAACTATCTTCCCGGATTCAACATACAAACGCAGACAGCTTTTGCGAAACAGAATTGTGGTCGCGGACCGATGGATACATCACGATCACCACGAAGTCCCGATTTTTAATCCGGATACAAAAGCATATTCCTTTCGCGCGGTTCGGGAAGGTGATGAATTTTCTTTATACGAATGGATTGATCACATGCTTTCCGCCAGCGCCAATTCTGCCGCCAGTGTTGTCTGGAAAGAAGCGATGTTGATGAGATTTTTTGGAAACGATTATCCACCGACCAGGGAACAAGAACAAGAATTCTTTGAAAAAACCAGCAAGAAAACACTCAAAGAAATTGCTCTTTCGATTGTTAAAGATCCGCTACGATCGATCGGAATTATTGAAAAGGACTGGCGATTAGGAAGTTTTTTTACCAGCACCGGCAAAAAGATTGTACCCGGCGAAGGTGGCAGTTATGCGACACCGATTGGTTTTCTCCAATTTTTAATCATACTGGAACGTGGTAAAATGGTCGATGAATGGTCGAGTTTGGAAATAAAAAGACTGATGTACATGACTGCCAAGCGAATCCGTTATGCTTCGGCACCAGCGTTGAACAATGCTGCAGTTTATTTCAAATCCGGCAGCCTCTATCGCTGCAAACCTGAGCCCGATTTCAAGTGCGGAAAATATATGGGCAACGTGGAAAATGTGATGAATTCAATCGCCATCATTGAGCATCCTGATGGAAAAACCTATTTAGTGGCTCTGATGTCCAATGTTCTGCGTAAAAATTCTGCTGTCGAACATCAGACCATTGCCACCTATATTGATCGAATCCTCAAAAAATGAAACCAGTCTAAACCATTACGCCGTAATTTTTGAGGGTTTTTTTTGCAATACGCCGCACTTCCGCGTCCGGACTATCTAGCATTTTGCTAATGTCTGGCAAATAATCGTCATCTTTAAGAAGCGCAATTAGCTGTAATGTGTTCACCTGCAATGAAGGATCCTCACTGGAAAGCAGCATCGTTAAACACTCAAATTCAGTCTTTATTTTCAAACCAAGTAGTTTAATAGTAATATCCACAACCGCATCCAGCAACGCAGTCTCAGCAATTGGAATGACCACTTTTTTCAGGTTCATTTCTAAAACATTATCCAAAAATTCCACCGCGCTCATTCGAACATCGGGTTTTCGGTTCTTAATACCCTGAAACGCGTTTTCAATATCTTCTGGCGGATATTTCAAACCGAGCAATTGAAAAATTCGCTGCAAATTTTTATCAAGCCGGCCTTCCAGGGTTTTAAT
>DSAU01000471.1 GCA_011046315.1 bacterium | reverse complement strand
CAATTTTATTTTTGGACAACGTATCATAGGTTGCTTCCAGTACCTGATTTGCTCCGGCTGCTTTACCGCAGGACGCTGCGCCGATGTAGATGACGGGAAGTTGACTGTGGATGAGCGATTCCCATTTTTGTTGAGCCTTTTGCTTGATCGGCGTAAAGTCATTCATATTTTTTTAAAATCTCCTGTAATTTGGTCACATTAATTTGACTGTAAATATCATCATTGATTTGTACGACCGGCGCCAGCGCGCAGCAGCCCAAACAAGCCACCCGATGAAAATCAAATTTTTGATCCGCGGTCGTTTGCCCCGGAGAAATGCCAAGGTTCCGCTCTACGGTCTCACACAGAATCTGCCCGCCTTTTACATGGCAGGCGGTGCCCATGCAAATTTTTATTGAATTCCTTCCCGGTGGTGTAAATCGAAATTGGGAATAAAACGACGCTACACCAAAAATTTGATTTTCTGATAATTTTAAAAATCGGGATATTTCCTTAGTAGCTTCCGGAGAAATATAACCCAATCTATCCTGGGTTTTTTGGAGAATCGGAATCAAATCGCTCTCCGTTCCTTTAAAATCAGTAAATAGCTGACGATAATCCAGTGGGGTCAATTGAAATCCTCCTCGAAAAATAATCAATGATCAAACGATTAAATATCTTCGCCCTGATAATAGTTGGTCTTTTTTAATAACAGAATACAATCGGTCAGCTCGACCTCGCCCCGGACAAAATCTTCGGCAAAAGCAAGGCAGGTCGGTGCGCCACAGCAGCCGCAATCGATTTTGGGTAATTTTTGATAGACCCGATCCCGCTCCTTCATTCTCTTTATTGACGTTTCAAGATCGGTGTCAAAATATTTCGTGGGCCGCGGCAAGATGGGGTTCTCAAAAAAATAGTAGCCCTTCTCGAAATTTTGCTCAACTTCAACCGGATCAAATTCAACGGGGGTTTCGTATTTCATGCGCTGCTTTATTATATTGGCTCGCGCAACATAAGCATTCTCAACAGTGAATGAACCACTGATACATCCCAGCATGCAGGTCATTGCCTCCAAAAAGTCAACGTTTCGCAGCCGAGAGTTTTCTATGTCGTCTAAAACTTTCATCAGATGCGACAGCCCGGAAACCGCCATCCAGTTTTCCATTTTGGTATATTTGATGATGTTGCCCAGGCGACTCCAGCCGGTGGTGAAAGAAAAATCTTCCGGAACCTCGGCAGGATCGAATTTTTCTTTAATCGCCAACACATGGGGATAGATCAAGGAGAAAACATCTCTGATTGAAACAACACCGTCAAACCAGGATTTGGCTTTCTCTGCGGGTTGCCTGGTGGAGACGACTTTCGCCGGACAGGGCGCAATGTAGAAGATTCCGATCTCTTCCGGTTTGAGCCCAAGTTTTTGGGGGAGCTGTTTTCGCAGCTCGCGAGCGGTTACTTCACGGGGTACATCCAACGGGATGATCTGTTCAACCAGATCAGGATACTTCACCTGGATCAATCGAAGCAAGGATGGGCAGTGCGAGGAGATCAGCGGAAGCCGTCCTTGATAATTGTTCAGGTATTTCATCAAGACATGCGCCAGCACCGTGGTTGAAAAATTCATATCCGACACTTCGTTGAACCCGATTTCTTTCAAAGCCAGTTGAATGATATAGGGATGAATGGAAGCATCAAATTGCGAATAGAGCACTGCGGTTGGCACCACGACTTTGTATTTGAAATGGGAAAATGCATCCAGCGGATCTGTTATGGTGGTAATCGCATTGGACGGACAAACAGACAAACACGTCCCGCAATCAACGCAGAGGTCTTCGGAAATGACGGCTTTGTGATCCCTGATTCTGATGGCTTGAGTGGGACAAGAACGCATGCATTTCATGTGTGCATTGCATTTTTCCGGAACGACTTGATGAGCATGATAGAAACGTGTCACCACACAGACCTCCTGCTCAATTGAATGTAAAATATTTGCCGAATTATTTATTCAAAGCTCCGTCCGTTTTTTAAAGAAAACGAAGTCCTGTAACTACAAAAATATTTACCTTAAACGGTCCCCAATAAATTTTTCCTAAAAGCAGGTTTGGCTTAATTGGTTCCTTCAGCGGATTGATTCAGCTCAAATAAAAAATTTACACTCGAGTCTCGTTCCCTTGCCTACCTCGCTCTGGATTTGTAATTGGTCAGTATTTTTTTTAATATTAGGTAAACCCATCCCGGAACCGAATCCCATCGCTCTCATCTCGTCGGTTGCAGTCGTATAGCCCGCTTGAAGCGCCAGATCAATATCCGGGATTCCCTTGCCCGCATCGTCAACTATGACTTCGATACAGTACGGTGTTACTGATAATATCACCTTTGCCCGATTGGCGTGCATGACCACGTTCAATTCTGCTTCATAGGTGGAAATGGCGACGCGACGGATCAATTTCGGATCGAAACCGATTTTTTTGAGAATCGATTTTATTTCAGTAGAAACAACCCCGGCGCTGGTAAAATCATCGCCCAGTATCTCAAACTCCTGGCACAAAACCATTTCTTCATTGCGGGATTCTTTGCTGCCGGTCGTTTTGATTTTCGTCCTTTTATGAAGGGCGCTGTCAATTTTAATGCAGGCGTCGTACATGTCCATGCTGCTGGAAAGCAGAACCAGTTGATGGTTAATGGCAAAATTTCTGGAACCATCTTTTGGCAGTTTGCCCCGAACAAACACAACACCCTTGAACTCTGCCATGTGAGCGGAAATAACCGCCTGTTGCGTCGCCAATCCGGTAAGTAAAATCGAATTGGGCTTTCCGAACGCCAGGACATCACTCATTAAATCCGAAGCGTAAACATGTTCGAACGATGTGTCCAGTATCTCCTCACCGGCGATTACAGATGCTTCGAGCGCCTGTTTGATGTTTTTCATGAGCATAATTAGTCGAAGTTTTCCGATTTTGATCTGTTCTAAATTTGTCGATTCCACCATGGTAAAATTGCTTGTCAGTTTAAGAATCCTGTATTCCAATCGCGTATAGTTTACCGACAATTTCGAAGGTCGGAAGGTCGGTTGACAAAATAGCAATGTCGTGTTTGGATGCCAGCTCAATCGTTTCCGGTGGGACTTGTTTTCCGCTGGTGATTATCACTGCGGATACGTCAACCAGATTGGCAGCGGGGACAATGCTTTTGTGGGTTTGAACGGTTAACCAAAGATTCCCAGATTTGGCGCCAGCCATCACATCACTAATCATGTCGGAGACAAAAACGCCATTGATTTCTTTATCGGTAAATTGGCTCATCTTTTTGAGATCAATTTTGTTACAAAGTTGTTCTAATGTCATAAAAGTTCTCCAGCTTTATTCAAATTCAAATGCAAACAATTTTAAGCTATTCAAACAACGGCTTTCGCCTGGGCGCCGGCGGCTCCTTTGTGAGCATGTTTACATCATGCAAAAATTCACCGCGGCATTTTGATAAATCCTTGATCAAATTAAAAGGCAGTACTTTAATTCTTGAGCGTCGGCTGTTGCGTCGTTGATTAAAATAATCGGTAAGGATGCCCAGCTTTTTAGGCGGAATGTGCTTTTCGAGTGACTCCGGAAAAAATCCGAATGCCACAATGACCATGGTATTCGCCGCTTCGTATTGAAGACGTAGCTTATCCAACTCACAGTCCGGCAAACAACCGGTACAATACATCAACCCCATCAGATCGTTAAATTTAACTAACTCCCCGGTCTTCTTACATTTGAGGTCGAACCGAAACGACTGAGCATTTTCCATCCGCGTCCAGTGTTTCCTACCCTCACGGTAGCGGTCCCCGAGGATTGGATTGTCTTCGATTGAAAAAAAAGTGCGCAACTCATTGGTTTGATAGCACTTTTCATAGACAATAAAGCCAAACTGTATATTGGTCATCTCCCATTCATGGTTATTCTGGGACATTATTTAGTCTCCGGAAAAATTCGATAAAAATAATACAATGATTTAGCGAAAAATTAGTTGTCCTTGATGCCAATGCGACTATTTTTAAGGTTGCGAAGATGAGATTCCGATTAGCGAGAAGTTTCCTTTTTTTCAAATCAGCTTCAGAGGGAAAGGTCGCAATGACACTGGTTGATAATTTTTTAAATCAGGACGAATCCAACATTATCAGCATGCTTTCAATGTGCCCTTTGATTTTAGTCCGTTTTGGGTTAAGTGTTATGATAAGAAAAAATATTCAGATTGTCAAGTAGAAATTGAACCAAGTTTAATAAAAATGATCAACAATTATTATTAGAACTAATCACAGGGTAATGATAAATTTTTCACTGAACCGCCAGAACCTGGCGTGATGAATTTTATATAGACATTGCACAACTATTAAGTCCTTGCATGCGCTTTGTGTCTGGGGCTGAAAGCAAAATAAGCAATTTAATAAATGTCAGAATGATTATAGTCAGAATTATTAATTTATTTTATCAGAATTTCAAAGTTGTCGCAGAAAAAAAAGTACCGCAGCTTTCGCAGATGACAGAGATTTTTATCTGTGAAATCATTGGTGAAATCGGCGAAATCTGTGATTGCTTTTCATTAATTAATGTACGAAGCTATCTTCTAATTTTTTAAATCATTCTGCCATCAATCATTCTGCCATTAATTATTCTGCTATTAATTATTCTGTCATTAATCATTCTGCCATTAATTATTCTGTCATCAATTATTCTGCCATGAATCATTCTGTCATCAATTATTCTGCCATTAATCATTCTGCCATTAATTATTCTGTCATCAATTATTCTGCCATTAATCATTCTGCCATTAATTATTCTGTCATCAATTATTCTGCCATT
>DSAU01000565.1 GCA_011046315.1 bacterium | reverse complement strand
ATTATGGGCGCTATGGTTGAGAGGATGGATTCAGGAATTGGTGATATTCTCAAAAAACTGGACGAACTAAATCTCGCCGAAAATACCATCGTGATTTTCTTTTCCGACAATGGTGGATTAGAGTTGTTACAAAACCAATACCCGCTGCGTATGGGCAAAGCCACGATTTTTGACGGCGGATTAAAAGTGCCTCTTGCCATTCGCTGGCCTGGTGTGGTTCAATCCAATACAAAATGCTCAACTCCAGTGATCTCGAATGATTTCTTTCCAACGATCATGGAAGCCGTCGGCATAAAATATTCCATTCCAAATATCGATGGCGTAAGCCTGTTGCCATTGCTCAAACAGGCTGGCGAGCTGAAACGGGATGCCATCTATTTTCATTATCCACACTACCATCATCTCGGCTACAAACCCGCCAGCGCTATTCGGGAAGGTGATTATAAATTGATCGAATGGTACGAGGAGGCTCTGCACGGTGAAGAAAATCCTGTCAGCCTGTTCAATGTTCGGGAAGACGTTGGTGAGACCAATGATTTGGCGAAAGAAATGCCCGAGCTGGCCGCTCGATTGAGAGCCAAACTGCATCAATGGCGCAAAGCTGTGGGAGCACGGGAAATGACGGTGAATCCGAATTATGATCCTCGGAAGGCGGATTGGAGGTTTTTGGATCGAAAAGAGTAAGAACTCTAGTACTACTTGACCAGATTAAACCAGACATCCCTCTTCAAAGGGGGACTTGCTATTGTTCCCCCCTTTGAAGGGGGGCCCCCGGGAGGATGTCGTTTCGCTGAAAATTTATAATTTGAGTATTGAATTTTGGATATTATTTGTAATTTGTTATTTATTTTTTGGAATTTAATTATAGGGACTCTTTTCTATGGGTAGCTTTGCGTCTCAGCGGCTAAATAATTGTTCGGATTTAATGACACCGAATTGTTTCGAATATTGAATATTGAGATTTGAAAAATATTTGTTATTTGAGGTTTGTTTTTTGGAATTTAATAAAGGGATTCTTTTCAATGAGTGATATTAACAAACTAAAAGCAATAGCCAATCGAGCCAGAATAAACGTAGTCAAAATGATCGCTCTCTCCGGCGTTGGCCACGCCGGCGGCGCCTCATCGATTGCCGAGATTCTTTCGGTACTATATTTTCATGAAATGAACATCGATCCGACCAATCCCAATTTTGAGGAGCGGGATCGATTTATTTTGTCCAAGGGTCACGGCTGTCCTGCGCTATATGCGATTTTTGCAGAAGTCGGATTCATTCCAGAAGAGATGTTGTGGACGTTGCACGATATTGACAGTCCGCTGCAGATGCATCCAGAGCTTGGATTGTGCCCTGGTATCGAGATGAGTACAGGAGCATTGGGACAGGGACTGTCGGCAGGAATCGGGATGGCGATTGGCGCACGGCTGCGGAAAAAAGATTTTCGAGTTTATGTCCTCATCGGTGATGGCGAATCCAACGAGGGGCAAATCTGGGAAGCCGCCATGTCAGCGCCAAAATTTAAGCTGGACAATCTGGTTGTCATTATGGATTATAATAAATTTTGTCTGTCCGACCGCACCCAGCAGGTGATGCCGCTGGAGCCGTTATACGGTAAATGGGCCGCCTTTGGCTGGCATGTGATCGAGGTCAATGGACATTCGATCTCACAACTGATCCATGCCTTTGAAGAAGCTCGTAAGATACAAGGCAAGCCGACGATCATTATCGCCCACACCGTGAAAGGATACGGCATCCCCTCGGTGGAGGATAAAGCTGAAAGTCATTCGGTGGCTTTTATTGCCGATCAGGTCAGCGAAACATTGCTGGCGCTTGGTTGTTCCCAGCACGAAGTGAGTCAATTTATGCAGCAACTGAAGGAGAAGAATTAGATGTCCGAAAGAAAAGCGCCCCGAGATCATATTGGAGCGATATTGTTAAAATTGGCAGAAAATAATCCCGACATCATTTTATTGGATGCTGATTTTAAACCGGCTTCAAAAATCACGGCATTTCAGAATCACTTCCCCGAGCGTTTTATTCAGGTCGGGATCGCCGAGCAGAACATGATGGGCATCGCCGCAGGTTTGAGCACGCTGGGTTTTATTCCTGTGGTTTCGACCATTGCGACTTTTATCAGCCGACGGGCCTGCGATCAAGTGACGACCTCCATTGCGTTACCCGAATTGAATGTCAAACTTTTAGGACTGTACGGCGGATTATTCGTTGGTAAGAACGGCGCCTCCCATCAATCGCTGGAAGACCTTGCTATCATGCGGGCGATTGCCGGCATGGTGGTGTTGCAGCCTGCCGACGTGGTGGAAACCCGAAACATGTTGGAATTTGCAACTCAATATCATGGACCCGTTTACATACGCATCGGCAGGGATCCTGTCCCGCAATTTGTGCCCGATGACTACCAATTTCAATTAGGGAAATCACTTACGCTGCGAGACGGCAATGATGTCACACTGCTGAGTTACGGTGATCTAATGGAAGATACCATGCTGGCGGCCGATTATCTTGCTAAAAAAGGCGTTCAGGCACGGGTGATCAACATGAGCTCGATCAAACCGATTGATGAAGAAGCAATTGTTAAAGCAGCCGGCGAGACTGGCGGAATCGTGACCGTTGACAATCACAATATTTATGGCGGGCTGGGCTCAGCCGTGTGCGAGGTCGTGGCTGAGAAAATGCCTGTGCGAGTGAAAAGAATTGGTGTGAAGGATGTATTTGGAAAATCGGGAACCAATGAACAGATGAAGGAGAAATTTGGATTGAGGGCATTGGATATTGAGATGGATGTTTTAGAATTTTTAGGCCAAGATGGTAGAGAATCCCAAAAATCAAAATCCAAATGAAATAATATCCAAATTCAAATCATCAAATACCAAAAAGGTTTGGAATTTGATTATTAGAAATTGTGGATTATTCGAGTTTTGGGAATTAAAGCATGGGATTTTCTCAGCGAATGTGCTCAAATAAAATTTCAGGAGAACCAAATGCAACAACAAACCTTACCCATTTTTGATTACATCGTCATCATTCTTTCCCTTATCTTATCAATTGGCGTAGGCGTCTATTTTGCCAGGCGACAAAAAACGACAGACAAATATTTTAAAGCCGGCAGTAATATCCCTGCCTGGGCAGTGGGCATGTCGATTCTCGCCACGCTCATCAGCAGTGTCACCTTCCTGGCATATCCCGGCACGGGCTACAAATCCAATTGGATTCTGCTCGTTCAGGGACTAATGGTGCCCGTGGTTTTAGTCTTTTTCATCTGGTTCATCGTGCCGCTTTATCGCAAGGTGATCCGCCTCAGCGCTTATGAATATTTTGAACGGCGCTTCGGTTTTTTTTCCCGACTGTATGGCTCGGTGGGATTCATATTAATGCATTTTTCCAAAATGGGAACAGTCTTTTTTCTGCTTACCTTAGCCATTTCAAATTTGACAGGCGTTAATGCATTTGTTGTCCTATGGATTTTGGGTATTTTAGTTGTCGCCATCACTTTTCTCGGCGGCATCGAAGCCGTGATCTGGCTGGATGTGATCCAGGGATTCTTGCTCATCCTGGGCGGGCTGGTGAGCGTAGCGATAATTTTATTTAAACCAGTTGGTGGACCCGGCTCAGTTCTCAGCGCCATCTGGGAATCCGGCAAGGTTGATTTCGGGCCTTATGATTTTAATTTTGTGAAATTGACCTTCATTGTGATGGCGTTAAACGGGATTTTTTATGCTATACAAAAGTACGGCACGGACCAGACCATTGTCCAGCGCTACTTGACGGCAAAGAGCGACAAGGCTGCCGTCAAGGCTTCACTTATGGGCGTGCTGCTCTGCGTCCCCGTGTGGACGCTGTTCATGTTTATTGGCACGGGGCTATTTGCCTTTTACAAAATCACCAATGCTGCATTGCCACCAGACATTACCGCCGAAGGCGTGTTCCCGCATTTTATCTTGACCCAGATTCCTAGCGGCCTGACAGGATTGATCATCTCTGCTCTCATCGCCGCTGCGGTGTCCAGTCTGGATTCGGATTTGAATTGTCTTTCGGCCATTGGCGTCGAGGATTATTACATCCGCTTTAAACCAAACAGCACCGATCAACAACGGCTCAGAATGGGGAGAATTCTGGTTATTGTTTCAGGTCTGGCGGCAATGTTCGTGGCAACGCTTTACATTCTGGCAGGAAGCGAGGGTGTGCTGGGAATTGTGTTTGCATTGTATGCCATTTTTTCTGGCGGCATTGTAGGCATGTTTTTGCTGGGACTGTTCAGCAAACGAGCCAATAAACAAGGGATTTATTTTGGGATCGCTGCCTCTGTGATGTTCACCGCCTGGGCAATGCTCACCTCAACCAAATTTGATATTGGCGGACAAAATAAAATTTTATTGGACATGGGAAATTTTAACTTCACCCATCACAAATATATGCTCGGCGTGTATAGCCATGTCATTCTTTTTGGTGTGGGGTATCTGGCAAGCCTTTTCTTCCCGGCCAAAAAAGTTGATGAGAACTTGACGTTTTATGGATGGCTCAAAAAGAGAAAAAAGGGCGAAATTTAAATGACACCGAAATTTCTAACTTGAATTATAGCAACAATTAATCATCACCTATTACCCACGAAATACACGGAATGACACGAAATATACAAAAAAACTAAAATCATTTTTGGTGTGTTGTGTGGAACGATTTTTAATGATAACTTTTATTTTTATTATTTGTATTCTGATCTTTGAGATTTTATTTTTTCAAGAGCTATCAAATTAATTAGAGGTAAAATATTTGACCAAAAACTCTTTAACAATCCTCGATCTGTTGATAAT
>DSAU01000053.1 GCA_011046315.1 bacterium | reverse complement strand
TGTGGTGTTGTTTCAATGCCTCTTTGAACTAACACCATGATTCATCATGGTGGTTACAGCATTAACGAAACATATCCAAAGCCGTTTTAACGGCTTCTTAATAACCCCGTGATCGGTTACCTTCCAAGACTTGTTCAGCATGAATTGCTGTATTGACCTTATCAAAAACTTTTTTGATAACACCGTCCTTTCCGATAATAAAAGTGGATCGGATGATTCCATGGTAAGTTTTTCCATACATTTTTTTTCCACCCCAGGCGCCGTAAGCTTCCGCAACCTGATGATCCGGATCGGACAGCAGGGTGAAATTGAGATTCTGTTTTTGAATAAAGTTCTGATGAGATTTGACACTATCCGGGCTGACCCCGAGAACGACGGTGTCTTTAGCCTCGATGGTTTCAAGGTTGTCCCGAAATGAACAGGCTTCCTTGGTACAACCCGGGGTATTGTCCTTGGGATAGAAGTAGAGCACTACATCTTTTTTACCCAGAAAATCATCCAAAGCAACTTCATCACCGCTATCTGATGTCAATTTAAATAAAGGCGCTTTATCACCAACTTTTAACATGATTATTTCCCTTTCTCGATATTAGATATTTCCTAACGCGGCGAAACCGCAAAATTAAACACCGAAAAACACCGATTCTCACAGCGAAAATTATTTATATAAAAGGATAATTCGATATTTGCTAATATGGGATTAGAAATTACAAACAAAATTCATATTTCAAGATTTCCAAGTATAGATAATAGATGGGAAATTTATTTTTTTAAATGGAGGTGAGTGGCGAAAGCTATCCTGCTAACCACTCACCCATATCAACTCCCGGCACTTAGAAATCAGTTGGCTAAAAACTGTAATTTTTAGTCTTCAACCTCAAATTGGCTTTTATCAGCGCCGCACAACGGACAGACCCAATCATCCGGAATATCTTCAAACGCTGTTCCCGGTTCGACATCGTTGTCCGGATCACCCACTTCAGGATCGTAGACGTATCCGCAAACCGTGCAAACATACTTTTTCATCCTCGATCTCCTTAAAAATAGTTCTCGTTTAGATTTATTTTACCGCAGGTATTGAATAATTGACTCGCTGAAAATTATACTTCATCGAAAATATAACGTTAACAATCATCGAAAGCAAAGCATTATGCAGTCCATGTCCGCGCAAAATGTATGCATCATTCGGCCATTGCTCATCCCGGATATCTTCCGACCATATAATCATTCAAATATTTATTCTGAACATTCATATCCTTTAGCTGGGCCTTCACCAGATCGCCGATGGAAATAATTCCACAAATCTTCCCTTGTTCAACGATGGGCAAATGTCGAATTCGATTGTTAGTCATCACAATTTCTACCGCGTCGATGTCATCTTCACGAGACCCAACAATGATGTCCCGGGTCATGATTTCTTTGACTTTAGTCTTTTTAATACCTTCACAAACTCTCAAGGTCTCCATCAGGACATCTCTTGCTCCGATGATACCAACTGGATCGTTTTTATCATTCAAAACCAGCAATGACCCGACTTTATTTTTTGCAAAAACGTGCATGGCTTCAAATACTGTTTTCTCTTCATGAACAGTAATCACTGTTGTCCCTTTGTCAGCGAGAATATCTTTGACCGTCATGGGCGAGCTCCTTATATTTAGATTTAATGTTATTATTCAGTAGTTGCCTAACTTTACAAACATTTTCAAAATGGCAGAATAATTAATGACAGAATGATTTTAAAAAATTGAAACTTAAACTCTCGATTGTCGGGATAATTATCCTGCCAATAATTATCCTGCCTAAATGATTTAAACATCATTCCCAATCCTGGCAGAATAATTAATGACAGAATGATTTTAAAAAACTAGAATATTTAAACATCAAACCGGTTGCGGAAAAAGTTTTTTTCCAAATTATTTCTGCTCCGGGGCGCTGTTGATGTTTCCTGCAATTTCTCATCCAACTCAGCAATATTACCCTCGAAGCCCACGGCAATCATCACTGAGATATCATATTCTTGAGGAATTCCGAACTCATGTCGAATGACATCCGGTTTGAATCCGGCCATGGGCCTGGCGATCAAGTTCAGCTCTGTTGCCTGAAGTAAGATATTTTGCACTGCCATTCCCAGATCGAAAAGATAATAGTTTCTGCCATCTTTTAGCCGGCAATCGAGATCCGGTTTGGAAAAACCGACAATCAGCAATGGCGCTTTTGCTGCCCAGAGATTACCACCGGACAACGCCTTTCGGCCTTTATCCAAAGCTTCCTTATCTGTCAGCAAAAGAAAGCGCCACGGCTGATTGTTAAAACAGGACGCAGAAAGCTGAGCCGCGTTCATCAACTTTTCGATTACCTGCTCTGACAAAGGCTCAAGCGAAATTGCCCGAGAGGCTTTGCGGGCGTTTAAAATTTTGATTATTTGGGTCATTGTCGCTTATCAATATCTATTTTTTCTCTTCGGTTTTGACTTTACAAGTTGAAATTCCAAACGGCGCATAGATCGGGCAATGTCCGACCAGCGCAGTGATAATCGGTATCAAACCGATCAATCCCCACCAGCCAATTACACCGAAAACGCCGAGAAGAATAATTACCAAACCCACTATAATTCGGATAAGTTTGTCCATAGCGCCAATGTTCTGTTTCATTTTAGGTACCTCCAATGATTGATTAAATGATAATAAATTTTTCATTAACTTGTTGGTACTTTTTTATCAAAGCAAACTATCTTGCTAAAATCAATTTTTTGGTTTTGCTCAAGCCGTTAAACCGGACTTGATAAATATAAATTCCTGATGACAGGGCAAATCCTTCATCATTTTTTGCATCCCAGTTGATATGATACAGACCGCTGTTTTGATGTTGATTTTTAGTTTGAAACACCTCACGCCCATTGATATCAAAGATACCGATATGCACTTCTCCGGGACGGTCGATGCGATATGCAATGTTGGTGTTAGCGTTAAACGGATTGGGATAATTTTGAAGCACAGCGAATTTGTCCGGGACTGAATGATCCTGAATTTGCAGCGGGGTGACGGCTTTCTGTGCTGCTTTTTCCTGCATTTTTGTGGGATCGTCTCCAGAGGTGGTTCCATCGCCGTTGACTGCATTTCCTGCGTAATTAAAGACCACTGAACTGACCATGGCGTCGGGTGCGACCCAATCGACAGTCCAGCTACGGGCGTTGGAATTGGAATGGGTTGCCTCGCTGTTGCTAATTTTTGCATTAGCGCCCGGATTCGTCAATGTTCCGTGTGAGGCTTTTAAATTGAATCCGCCCCGGTTGCCGACTGGACCGCCGGTCACATTAATCGTCAGGGTGTAACTGCTGCCAGGAACATATCCGCCGGCAAAGAAGTCGGGATTTGCAGTGAGGTTTATCACAGAATTCCCGGCGCCCGGAGTGCCGTGACAGGTGCATCCGGCTTCGGTTTGTCCGGTTTTGCCGGTCGAACTGGACATCAAATAACCGGCGGCTGCCAGGATAACGCCTCCTAAAAATATTAATGTAATTATTTTTCGCATAATTTTTCTCATTTACTGATTAAAAATCCCTCAGGAATTTGAACAACTTTACGCTCCATGTTCGCGGGTAAATCGTTGCTCAACATCGCTTAAAACAGAAAATGGTTCAGCTTTTCTAAAAAGCTGTCACCGTGCCCAATGAAAAACGATTCAGATCGTTTTCCAGATCCCTGGTGTATTCTGCAATCAGACGCAGATTGCGCGACAACAGATAAGTTGCGCTTATGGTGGCGGTCTGATAATTGTATTCAGTCAGATCCGATTTAATTTGATTGTAAAGCCCGGTCAGCAAAAACCGGGATCGATCCAGTTGTGGCGCCAAAACAACTTCGACAACCGTACCACTGGACTCGACATCCTTTGCTTCTGCGTTCAATAATAGATTGCTATCTTTACGAATCAAATACTGGGCAGTAACTTCCACCGGTCCGACAGAAATATTAAGATCAGGACCGATGTAGCTTATTTTGTTAGAAGGCGCGGTTCCGTTTGAGGTTAACCTCTCCTTGCCCTGATAATAAAAGCCGCCAAAGCTCAAGAAATCGCCAACTCCCTGACTAACCCGAAGACCAAAATGTTTAAACGGATCCGAATCAAATTTTCCGTCTCCCCTGTCGCCAGCTATTCCATTACCGTTGACGATCATGGCAACGATATCAGTACTGGTAGGCTCAACCCCGTAAACGAACATTAATCCCCGGTCATAAGCGAGGTTGGTCGCTGAATGTCCGAATTTCTGTTTATAAATCATGTAATCTTCGATGGTCAGCCGGAGCTCTCGTTTCATCAAAGGATCCGACGTCTGGAACTGACCCACCATAATATCCAGGTCGCTGCCAAAAATATTATCAAAATGGATGTAAGCGTCTTCAATTCCCGCGACTTTGCCGCGCTCTGACATGAAGAAATAGAAATAATAGCCAATGTTTTTGTAGAGCGTGCCACCGGACATCAACTTTAATCCCCAGGGTATTTGCAGATCTTTATCCACCGCATGATCCTGATCAAAAACCGCATAAGCATCAAATCTGACCGCCAGCGGAAAATCTCTATTCAACCACAACAGATCATCACCGGCTGTCACGTAATCCCTCTCTTTTTCATCCTCTTTCATTATAAATCCGTCGCCGGCGAACTCATCGCCATACGGTTTGAGCTTTGGAAAAGGGGTATGACAGGTGGTGCAGGAAATTTTATGGCGTCGTGCAAATGACGGGATTGCCATTGATTCTGAAGTCAAAAACAATGTTGCCTCAAAGAATACGATCAGTATTATGATAATTAGCTTTTGTATTTTCACGTTTCCTTCTC
>DSAU01000360.1 GCA_011046315.1 bacterium | reverse complement strand
TTTATACCCGGATGCTTGAATGTCCGCATCCAAAAGAGATGAAAAGTCCGTATGATATTGATCGTGATGATCTATAAAAATGCGAATCATCCGCTTTTCCCGCTGTGTTCCCTTTTAAAAATCTATTTAAAACAACAAAAAAGCTATGTCTTATAAATTAACCTTCGTGCGAGTACTATAATGCTTCGTCCGAAGCACATTCCGAATCTGATCCAGCAGTTTCAGCTTGCTTTTAGATTGGATTTTCACCTCAGAATCAGCCATTGCCGCCTCTGAATTGTGATATGATAAATGAGCTCGATTGCAGAAAAAACATAAGCAATTTTGTCGAAAAAGTCAAGTCGAAAATTTTTTAGTTGAAAAAAATTGCTGATTGCAATTGTTTTTTAAACACCGAATTCACCGAAGTTCACCGAAAACACCGACACAACAAAATCACCGAAGATCACTGAATTTTATTGACGGAAATGTTTCGATTAATTTTAGCGGCGGTTTGAACGCGGTAGGGCTTGATACTCAGCTTATTTTATCAAATGTCAGCTTTACCAAATCAGGTAAGCAATTGCATCGATAACACCGCTCAAAGCGACGACAATCAATTCTCATTTCAGCAACTGAAGAATTGCCAAAGCTGAAAAAATTGTTTGACTCTTTCCCAACTTTTTTCTATATTAATTGAACAAAAAAAAGGCTAATTTAAAAACCACCAACTATCCAATGGATATTGAACGACCATCACTTCCGCAACTTGATAAAATTCTGGGCGAGGAATTCCCCTGTCTAGATCATGGTTTTGTGCGATTGATTGATTACATGGGATCGGATCAGGCGATCGTACAGGCGGCGCGGGTTTCTTATGGTAAAGGCACAAAACAAGTTCAACAGGATCGCGGACTGATCCGTTACCTGATGCGGCATCAACACACATCGCCGTTTGAAATGGTTGAATTTAAGTTTCATTGTAAATTGCCCATTTTCGTTGCCCGGCAATGGATTCGTCACCGCACTGCCAGCGTCAATGAATATTCGCTGCGTTATTCCGAGGCAGTGAATCAATTTTATATTCCCGCACCTGATACCATCCGTCAGCAATCTAAATCCAATCGCCAGGGGAGATCGACAGAAACCGTACCTAAAAATTTGCAACAGAATGTTCTCAACATTTTAAAAAAACATGCCCGCCAGGCGTGGCAGGATTATAAAGAACTGGAAAAGGTCGATCTGGCTCGAGAGCTGGCAAGAATACATCTGCCGGTATCGCTTTACACCGAATGGTACTGGAAAATCAACCTCCATAATCTGCTCCGGTTTTTAAAATTACGGCTCGATCCGACAGCGCAACATGAGATACGGGTTTACGCTGAGCAAATTGCTAAATTAGTACAAATTGCAGTCCCGCTCACCTGGGAGGCGTTTGAGGATTATGTTTTGCATGCTGAAAGTTTTTCAAAAATTGAAACGGAAATTTTAAAAGATTTAATTAATAATTTATCATCAGAAATTGATTTACAAAAAATAGCTGAAGAAAAAGGACTTTCCAAACGAGAAATTGGTGAATTTAAAGCAAAATTATACAGGAGTAACTGATGGCAGAACAGATCAAATTTACGGTCGTTGACAGATTTTTAAATTATGTAAAATATGACACCCAATCTTCGGAGACTTCAGAAACCTACCCCAGCACTGAAAAGCAAAAGGAACTGGGCAAAGTACTGGTCGAGGAATTGAAAGAGATCGGTTTAACCGAAGTGCAAATGGATGAATATGGCTATGTAACCGCGACTCTCGAATCGAACACCAATAAAAAAGTGCCGGTCATCGGTCTTATCGCTCACCTGGACACCTCGCCCGATGTTTCCGGAAAAGACGTCAAAGCCGTGATTCACAAAAATTATCGGGGCGGCGATATTGTTTTACCCGGAGATACCAGCCAGGTCATCAGGGTGGAAGAAAATCCGGCGTTAGAACAACAGCTCGGAAATGATATCATTACTTCTGACGGTACAACCCTGCTCGGCGCAGACAATAAAGCCGGCATCGCTGAAATTTTTGATGCATTGCATCACCTTGTCATCCATCCGGAAATAAAGCACGGTAAAATCCGCGTGGCAATTACACCGGACGAAGAGGTCGGCGGCGGCACCAAACATTTTGATGTAAAAAAATTCGGTGCTGACTATGCTTACACCATCGATGGCGAAACCGCCGGTCAGATTGATGACGAAACCTTTTGCGCGGATACGGTAATTTTGACAATCAAAGGCGTCAATGTGCATCCGGGATACGCTAAAAACAAACTGGTAAATTCAGTTAAAATTGCCGGCAAATTTTTAGAACAACTTCCCAAGGACAGGCTCTCGCCGGAGACTACTGAAAAACGGGAAGGGTATGTGCACCCCCATCTGATTAATGGGGGAGTTGAAGCGACCACAATCAAAATTCTCATCCGCGATTTTACGGTTGAGGGGCTAAAACAGCACGAATTATTTATTAAAGAGCTGGCAGAAAAAGTGGTTGCCGAATACCCAAGAGCCGCTTTGGATTTTAAGGTTGAGGAATCCTATCGTAACATGAAATATAAACTTGATGAAGATCCCAAGGTCGTCGAATATGCACTGGAGGCGCTTCGCCGAACCGGATTCGAGCCGGTAAAAAACATTATTCGCGGTGGCACTGACGGCGCCCGGCTGTCTTACGAGGGGCTGCTGACGCCAAATGTGTTTACCGGCGGGCATAACTTTCATTCGAAGTTGGAATGGATTTCGGTTCAGGATATGCATAAGGCGGTGGAAGTTATCGTGAATCTGGTGAAAATCTGGGAAGAAAAATCTTGATAAACCCACAATGCTGCATTTAGTTTTTTAAGCCTTACAGTGCCCGAGGTTGATTATTGATATTGTCAATTACTATCAGCGCAGTATTGTTGACGGATACACCAATATTTTTCCGGTATCACAATCATTTGATCGTGAACCATTTAACCTGGGCTAAAAAAATAATTTTTTTGTTTTGCAAAAGTAATAATATTTGAGGGTAAAAAGAATGATACAACTGGAAAAGAAAACCCTGAGCAACTTGGTGAACCGCAGCCTGAAACTGTTTAAAAACGAACCCAGTTTATCCTTCGTGGATGAAAAACCCTTTACTTATATGGAGATGAACACTCGCATCAATCAACTCATTGTTGAATTGCAAAAATTTGATATTCAACGCGGCGATCGGGTGGCGATTCTGGGCGAGAACTGTCCCAATTGGGGCATTGCCTATTTAGCCATTACTACCATGGGCGCGGTGGCAGTGCCAATTTTACCAAATTTTCACGAATCCGAAGTGCATCACATTATCCGCAGTTCAGGATCGAAGCTGCTGTTTTGTACCCGAAAATTGGCGTATAAAGCCGAAGAGCCTGATCTGGGAGATTTGAAAACGATCATTTTTCTCGACCAGTTTGATGTCAAACCATTTTCTTACAAAACAGATTTTGTTCATGAGATATTGGAACGTGGAGCCAGAGATTTAAGTAAACTTCGTGATGCCGCCAGAAGCCTGATCTTCTCTGAAAGCGAAACCATCGAAGAAGACGATCTTGCCGCCATCATCTATACTTCGGGCACCACCGGTCACTCGAAGGGTGTGATGTTGACTCATAAAAATATTGTTTCCAACATAATTTCGTTATCGCAACTGGTGGAGCTGGCGCCTGGCGACCGGATGTTATCGATTTTGCCGCTTTCCCATTCCTATGAATGCAGCATCGGTTTTTTGATGCCTATCGCTTGTGGCGCTGCGATCTTTTATCTGCATGAATTGCCGACAGCATCCAATTTGCTCCCAGCGCTTAAAAAAGTGAAACCCACCTACATGGTGTCGGTGCCATTGATTATCGAAAAGATTTATAAAAAAAGGGTGCTGGTAGAAATAAACAACAAAGCCCTCACCCGCGCCTTATACCGCACCCGGCTCGGTCGAAAAAATTTGAATAAAATCGCCGGGAAAAAACTATATAAAACCTTCGGCGGCGAGCTTAAATTGATCGTTTTTGGTGGCGCCGCTCTGGGCGCCGAGGTCGAAAAATTTATGATCGAAGCCGGCTTTCCCTACGCCTGCGGCTATGGTTTAACAGAAACCGCGCCGCTATTGACCGGTTCGGTGGATCGGGTGAAATTTCAATCGCCCGGCAAACCCATTCCTGATGTGCAAATAAAAATTGTCGATCCGGATCCGGTCAGCGGGATCGGGGAGATTTACGCCAGAGGTCCCAATGTGATGAAAGGATATTTCAACGATCCGGAGCGTAGCGCAGAAGTCCTCACTGCCGACGGCTGGCTCAAAACCGGAGACCGCGGTTATTTGGACGAGGAGGGTTATCTGTTCATCAAGGGGCGGTCAAAAAATTTGATACTGGGTCCCAGCGGAGAAAATATTTATCCCGAGGAAATTGAACAACGTATTAACGAATCTGAATACGCGCTTGAATCATTGGTCTATGAAAAAAACAGGCGAATAATCGCCAGGGTTCATCTGGACTATGAAACGCTTTCGCTGGAATTTCGCGCCCAAAAGCTCAATGAGACCCAAATCCGTCAACGTATCGCCCATTTGTTGGAGGATATCAAGCAACATGTCAATTCCAGTGTGAATGATTTTTCCCGCATTCATGAGGTTATCGAACAACCGGAGCCGTTTGAAAAGACGCCTACGCAAAAAATTAAACGCTATCTTTACATTGAAAGCGGTATGTAATTGTAGTCTCTTAGTCTTTGGTTTATAAACCAGGTTTCTTGAAGAAACCTGGTTTATTAAATGATCAGCTTACCAAGCGATGGCATCAGTATTCCACCTG
>DSAU01000446.1 GCA_011046315.1 bacterium | reverse complement strand
TCAAGCTGCAAATTGTTCATCTCAATCATGGACTTCGGGCTACAGAAGCCGATCGTGATCAGCGCTATGTGGAAAAACTGGCTGAGCTGTGGCGCTTGCCGGTAATTTGCGAACGTGTCAATACGCCCGCTTTTTGTGAGGAAAATGGTATCTCGGAAGAGGAGGGCGCTCGCATTCTCAGATATAATTTTTATGAGGAAGTCCTGCAGCGGACCGGCGCCGATGCAGTGGCGCTTGGACATCACGCGGATGATCAGGTAGAGACGATTGTTGATCACTTTATTCGAGGCAGTGGATTGAAGGGGCTGTCCGGGATGGAGCTGAGACGCGGAAAATTCATTCGTCCGCTGCTGTTCGCAACTCGTGAGGAAATTGAAACTTATGTCAGAGATTTTTCGTTAGATTACCAAATTGATTCCACTAATTTGTCGCTCAAATACCGGCGCAATCAAATCCGGAGTCAATTTATTCCGTATGTAAAGCACAATTTTAATCCTGGCTTTTCAAAGGTGGTATTGCGGACCGGGCGAATTATGAGCGAGGCTGATCAATATTTACGCCATCAAGCCGCCGCTGCTTTTGAGCAATGCCTGATAATTTCAAAAAAAGATAAAATAACACTTGAAATTAATTCATTTTTAAGCTATTTTACTGTAATTCAGAAGTATGTCATTTATCATGTATTGGAGAAAATAGGGGTTCATTCCACCGAATTAAATACAGCCACACTCGATAGGATATTAGAGCTCATACGCCGAAAAAAGCCAGGGAAAAAAATCAGATTCAAATCAGGGCGGCAGGTACTCATCGATCGCGATGCTGTTGTCTTTTTTTGCCGGCAGCCGGCAGAGTTTATGTTTGATGTTGAGCCCGGAGGAACCTATTATCTTCCCGGAAGCAGCAACCAACTCACAATCGATAAATTAAAAACCAGCGATGTCAGCAGCCTGTTTACTGAGGATTCAAAAGTTGAGTATGTGGATTTTGATCAAGTTCAGGGACAGCTCAAGTTGCGCAATTGGCGTCCGGGAGAGCGATTTTATCCGCTGAATATGAAAGGTAAAAAAAAAGTGGCTGATTTTTTAACGGATTTGAAAGTGCCGCTTCATGAGCGCACCGAAATTCCGGTTTTGATTTGTGAGCGCGGCATTGTTTGGGTCGTTGGTTATCGTATCGACGATCGATTTAAAATTGAGAAACACACTGAAAATGTTTTGAGATTGAAATTGATAGAAGGAACCGTTGAATGAGCGGAATCAAATGTTTTGAACGCAACGGAGAAAAGTACCTGGAGCTAATCAGTGAAGATCAGATCCGGCAGCGCGTCAAAGAATTAGCAACCAAGTTATCCGACGATTACAAGGATAAATGTCCGATACTGATCGGGGTGTTGAACGGTGCGTTCATTTTTTTAGCGGATTTGATCCGCGAAATGGATATTGACTGTGAAGTGGATTTTGTGAAAATTTCCAGTTACGGCGGCGGGCGGGTTTCTTCGGGTCAAATTAAGAGCAAGAAAAAATTTGATTCTGATGTGGACGGCAGGCATATTGTTATCGTTGAGGACATTGCCGACTCCGGGCGTTCGATCAAATTTTTGGAACAAATGTTCGCCGGAACAAAGCCAGCTTCGTTGAGATTTGTGTCGCTTTTGCTAAAAGAGGACAACGCTGTTGTTGATTTTAAACTGGATTATGTCGGGTTTAACATCCCAACCAAATTTGTAGTTGGATATGGATTGGATTATGATCAGAAAGATCGTAATCTCAGATCTATTTATGTATTGGAAGAATAAAAATGTGGAGCATTGAATATTAATGAACTTAGCCAATAAAACCTATTTTGCCCTGAAGAAAAGTGATCGTTCAAATTTTCGCCGCGGTGGTACTGACCCGAAAAAGAATGATAATCGAAAAAATAAGGATGATAATTTTCAATGGCAGAAAGCGTCAAAGAATTTTATTTTCTGGTTGATTCTGATCCTGGTTACCATTTGGATTTCAAAACAATTGACTACCGTCGGAAAAACTGAGCATGAGCTCAGCTATCAGGAGTTTAAACAATTTCTCGAAAAAGGTCAGGTCGAGAGCATTATTGTAAGCGGCAAGGAGCTGCGCGGCGAGCTGAAGGAACCGCAGTCTGACCCGAAAAATTACCGCACAACCTTCAAATCTTTTATTGTGTTTTTATCTGGAGAATTGGATTTTGCCACCGCGGATAAATGGATCGACCAGTATGGGGTTCAGCTGAGATTTAAGCCTCAAAAAGTTGACTGGTGGGGGTATATTTTACAATCATTACCGTTCATTTTGTTAATATTGTTTTGGTTTGTGTTGCTGCGTCGAATGCAGGGCGGAGGTCAGAAAGGTATTTTTTCATTCGGAAAATCGCGGGCAAAACTGCTGACTGAAAATCGAATAAAAGTTACTTTTAGCGACGTGGCTGGCGCGGATGAAGCCAAACAGGAGTTGCGGGAGATTATCGACTTTTTAAAAGAGCCGGAAAAGTTTCAGCGGCTCGGCGGTAAAATTCCCAAAGGCGCACTGTTGCTGGGACCTCCGGGTACCGGAAAAACGTTGTTAGCAAAGGCGGTAGCCGGAGAAGCTGATGTGCCATTCTTTAGCATGTCTGGCGCTGATTTTGTTGAAATGTTCGTTGGCGTTGGGGCGTCGCGAGTGCGGGACCTGTTCGAGCAGGGCAAGCGCAATGCGCCGTGTATTATTTTTATCGATGAATTGGATGCGGTTGGCAGGCACCGCGGCGCTGGTTTGGGCGGCGGTCATGACGAGCGGGAGCAGACATTGAATCAATTGTTGGTGGAAATGGACGGCTTTGAATCGAATGAGGGGGTTATTTTAATTGCAGCCACCAATCGTCCCGATGTGCTGGATTCAGCGTTGTTGCGTCCTGGCAGGTTCGATCGACAAATTGTGGTTGACCGACCTGATGTACGCGGTAGAGAAGGAATTCTCAAAGTACACACTCAAAAAATACCGTTGGCAAAGAATGTCGATCTTGAAGTTTTGGCAAAGGGAACTCCGGGCTTTTCCGGCGCGGATCTGGCAAATATGGTGAACGAAGCCGCATTATATGCTTCGCGGTTCAATAAAAACCGGGTCGAAATGGCTGATTTTGAAACGGCAAAGGATAAAGTGCTCATGGGCACCGAACGCAGGAGCCTGCTCATCAGCGACGAGGAAAAGAAAAGCACGGCTTATCACGAAGCGGGTCACGTACTGGTGGCGAAGTTGACCCCGGGCTCTGATCCGGTTCATAAAGTGACCATTATCCCACGGGGGCGGGCGCTGGGCGCCACCACCACCTTGCCAATTGATGAGAAACATAATTATTCCAAAGATTATTGTGAACGGATGCTGATTCAGCTTATGGGCGGTCGCGCCGCTGAAAAGCTGGTGCTCGATCAATTGACTACCGGCGCCGGAAATGATATCGAGCGCGCCACTGAGCTGGCAAGAAAAATGGTCTGCGAATGGGGCATGAGTGATAAATTAGGTCCGATGACATTTGGAAAAAAGCAGGAAGAAATTTTTCTCGGAAGAGAAATTGCCCAGCATCGGGATTACAGTGAAAAAACCGCCCAGGCCATCGATGAGGAGGTCCGCCGGATCGTTGAAAATGCTGCTTTCTCTGCTGACAAATTATTGAAAGAAAATAGTGAAAAACTACACGCTCTGGCCCAGGCTTTACTGGAAAAGGAAATGCTCGATGGAGCCATGATCGATCAGGTGATCCAGAATTCCGGCGCAAAAAAATATCGGTCCGGATCAAAGGAGAAAAAGAAATCTGAAACTGGTTCTGGCAAAAAAAAACCAGCAGACAGAAAAAAATCTAACCGAAAGGCTAAAACAACCGCTGATGATGAAAGCTAACGCTGCCGGGTAAATGAATTCATCGATTACCCTCTAGCAGGAAGCGATTCATTGTCGGCGTTAGCGATGGTCAGTTCCAGCTAAAAAATGACAATGACCGCGCTTGGTGGATTTGATCAACCTCAACCAGTGTCGTTGAGGTTGTTTCATTATCAGCGAAAATTTAATGAATGTGGAGGTTAAAAAATGACTTTACAAATTACCTCCAGCATCATGCTGAACATCATCAGTTTGCCAACTGTGTATGTTGGGTTGTTTTTGAGTGTTATTATTATTCTGCTGTATCTTTATTTCACTTCAACCATCTTGCACAAAAAGCTAATCCTGATTTTGGTTGCAGCCAGCCTGGTGTTGGCAGTGGTGTTAAACTTTGTCGTTGCCTGGAAGATGAAACAACCGGCAATCGATTTTCGGTTGACAATTTTACCGGTGCAGATTTCATCGCAGAATGATCATTTGCGGCTGGCTGGTGAGGCGCTCTGGGAGATGATTAATTATCAGCTCAAATCGGGAGCGGGAAACCGTGCGATAATTAACGATCCTGATTTTATAAATACCATCATCAATCGCGACTCAATTTACCAACTAAATTATCTGCAGCAATTCAACCGTCGTATCAGCGCCGAATATCTGTTGCTGGGAAAAACTATTGTTCAGGATAATAAAAATAAAATTGAATATCAGTTGATGAATACCTCTGAAAAAGCTATCAAATTAGCGCGCAGCCGCGGTTTTACTGCCGGCAGCATTGCCGGAGTCAGTCACGTTATTGTAACTGAAATTTTGGAGTATTTCAAGTTACCGAATGCAAAATTGTCCGAGCGGATTCATTACATTGAGATGGATAGTTTTGAAAAATATTTGCAAGCGAAGCAACAATTTAATAGCGGTTGTTATCAGGACGCAATTGAGTCGACTAAAAAATCGCTGGCATTGGATAGCAACCTCGTCGAAAATAAACT
>DSAU01000121.1 GCA_011046315.1 bacterium | reverse complement strand
TTTCCCGTTTTTCAACTAACCAGTTTGGAATTACGAAAAACATTAGCAAAAGGGCTTTGTGTCGCGTTCAGACAAATTTTTACAATTTGGGCAAATTGCGCCAGCCTATGATGCTTGCCGGTTGAATGTTATCCAGTTGCAAGGATGAAAGACGGAAATGTCAAAAACAAACATTATTGAATTTTATCTTTCATATAATAGCGTCAATGGAACATTAATTTATAATAATCCAAATTCATTTTTGTTGGTTCGAATTTGATCGAGGTTGTAACCTTGCAAATTACATTATAATTACTATATTTAGTGCTCAAAATTAGCACTTACATGAGAAGTGTGCTAATAAAAAGTCATAAAACAATTAAAAATAATAACTAATTAACTAATAATTATTGTTCAAGGAGGAGTGCTAATGAACATTAGGCCCTTATCAGATCGAGTGGTTGTGAAACCCCTGGAAGAAGAAGAAGAGAAAAAACAAGGGGGGATCATTATTCCCGATACTGCAAAAGAGAAACCCCAACAGGGAAAAATCGTCGCCGTGGGACCGGGCAAGGTTTCTGAAGCAGGCGAAAAAATTCCGATGGAAGTCAAGGTCGGTGAAACTGTATTGTATGGTAAGTATTCAGGAACCGAAGTTACGGTTGATAATGAAGACTATTTAATTTTGCGAGAAAGTGATATTCTTGCGGTGTTGTAAACAAACAGAAAAAGCAATTTAAGGAGGAAGTAAAGATATGGCAAAAATAATCAATTTTGATACCGATGCCAGAGCCAAACTCAAAAAGGGATTGGACTTGTTGGCAGATACGGTGAAAGTCACCCTTGGACCAAGGGGACGTAACGTGTGTATCGATAAAAAATTCGGCGCCCCGACCATTACAAAAGATGGTGTCACCGTAGCAAAGGAAATTGAACTGGAGGATCCAGAGGAAAACATGGGCGCTCAAATGGTGAAAGAGGTCGCTTCCAAAACCAGTGATATTGCTGGCGACGGAACCACCACAGCCACCGTTTTAGCGCAATCGATTTTTAGAGAAGGATTGAAAAATGTGACAGCAGGTGCCAATCCAACACATTTAAAACGCGGAATCGACATGGCAGTTGAGGTTGTGGTAAAAGAGATTAAAAATATGAGCAAGGATATTCAGGATAAGAACGAAATTGCTCAAGTCGGCTCCATTTCAGCAAATAACGATCGCACAGTTGGTGACCTGATCGCGTCGGCTATGGAAAAAGTCGGAAAAGATGGTGTGATAACGGTTGAAGAAGCCAAGACCACCGAAACAACGCTGGAAGTGGTTGAAGGAATGCAGTTTGACCGCGGATATTTGTCGCCATATTTTGCCACTGATGCCGAGGCGATGGAAGCGTCGCTGGAAGACCCATACATTTTGATTCATGATAAAAAAATATCAGTAATGAAAGATGTGCTGCCGATTCTTGAAAAATCCGCCCAATCTGGCAAACCATTATTGATCATTGCCGAAGATGTTGAGGGTGAAGCATTGGCAACACTGGTTGTGAATAAAATTCGCGGCACCTTGAAAGTGGCTGCTGTAAAAGCGCCCGGATTTGGTGATCGTCGAAAAGAGATGCTGAATGACATCGCGGTTTTAACCGGTGGACGGGTAATTTCAGAGGAAACCGGGTTCAAGTTGGAAAACACGACTTTGTCAGACCTTGGCACTGCCAAGCGCGTAACCATCGATAAAGATAATACGACCATTGTTGAGGGTGGTGGGAAAACCGAGGATATCAAAGGCAGAATTTCTCAGATAAGGAAACAGATCGAAAATACGACTTCCGATTATGACCGGGAAAAACTGCAAGAACGGCTCGCCAAATTAGCCGGCGGCGTCGCTGTTTTGAATGTTGGTGCGGCGACTGAAGTTGAAATGAAAGAGAAAAAAGCTCGCGTCGAAGATGCATTACATGCAACCCGGGCAGCCGTCGAAGAGGGTATCGTTCCCGGAGGCGGAGTGGTTTATATTCGCGCCATGAAGGCGCTGGATAGCCTCAAACTGGAAGGTGACATGGCAGTCGGAATGAACATTGTCAAACGCGCGTTGGAAGAACCTATCCGTTTAATTGCCGAAAACGCCGGTTGGGAAGGTTCAATCGTGGTTCAGAAAGTGAAAGAGGAAAACGGTAGTTTTGGCTTTAATGCTGAGGACGGGAAGTTTGAAGATCTCATGAAAGCCGGAATTATTGATCCAACAAAAGTCTCGCGTATCGCGCTGGAAAATGCCGCCGGTATAGCCGGACTGTTGTTGATGACAGAGGCAACAATTGTCGATAAACCGGAAGAAGAAAAAATGCCTGCGATGCCCCCTGGCGGCGGAATGGGAGGAATGTATTAATAAACAAAATTATCCGGTAAAGCAGAGCCCCGATGATTTAATTGTCGGGGCTTTTTTTTAGCTTGACAAAATTGAAATGTTTTAATATATTAAACGATATTGTAATTGTTTAATCCCGCTGTCGCGGGACGAGCTTGTTAATAACATCTATGCTGTTTTCAAAACTTGAATCATTATCAAAGATCTTTGCTTGATAAAAGGTTTAATTAAACATTGACAGATGTTCAAATAACGGTGCAGTTCATGTCCGGAATATATTTAGGTCTTGGTACAAATCTGGGCGATCGAGAAAAGAATTTGATTCAAGCTATCGAATACTTTTTGGCAAGTCCGCTGATGAATGTATGCCGCTGGTCATCGGTTTATCAGACCGAACCGCTAGGAAATGTTCAACAAGCAGATTTTTTAAATATGAATCTTGAGATTGAGACCAGGCTGTCGCCCATTGAATTGTTGGCCCAGGCAAGATCGATTGAAAATCAGCTCGGCAGAAAAAGAAGCATTCGCTGGGGACCGCGGATCATTGATGTTGATATATTGAGTTATTATGATCGGTGTGTTAAAAATTCTGCATTAATAATACCACATCAGCATTTGCATTTGCGAAGATTTGTTTTGGTCCCACTCAAAGAGATCGCTGATCAGTATTTTCATCCAAAGCTTAACAAGACGATTGATCAACTGCTCACAGAATGCCCGGACAAAAGACAGGTTATTGTTTATAAAAAGGCAGCAAAATTGAAAATAAGGTCGAGATGCAACGTCGGATAAAGTTTGAATACATTGCGATTGAAGGGGTTATTGGCGTCGGAAAAACCTCACTCACCAAATTATTGATCAGACATTTTGACGGCAGAGGAGTGTTTGAGGAGGTTGAACAAAATCCGTTTTTAGCTGATTTTTATCAGGCGCCACAGCGATATGCATTTCAAACGCAGATGTTTTTTTTACTCAGCCGCTATCGGCAACAACAGGAAATCCCGCAACGGGAGCTGTTTCACAAAATGTTAGTAGCGGACTACATTTTTGCCAAAGATAAAATATTTGCTTATCTTAATTTAGAAGAAAGGGAACTGTTTCTCTACGAAAAGATTGTAAAACTAATGGAACGAGATATTCCTAAACCCGACCTTGTTATCTATTTAAAATCAACGCCGGAAAAACTAATGGCAAATATAAAGAAACGGGACCGACCTTTTGAACGTGAAATGACCTTTGAATATATCGAGTCCTTGAATCATGCGTACAATAATTTTTTTAGTCATTACAACGACACCCCGCTATTGATTATCAATTCGATTAATATGGATTTTGTAAACTGTAATGCAGATTTAAACACGGTGGTGCATCTAATCGAGCAACATGATCAGCGGGTTTTTGAATATCACTCATAATGGGCGTTGTTGGAGATATAAAAAGTGGGTAGAATTATGACAATTTATAGTTTGTTAATCATTTTATTACTGTTTTATCTTGTTGTAAAATTAGTGAAAGAGTTTTCTAATCAACCCCGGCGACAATCAGAAATTCGCGGTCAGCCACATAAAAAATCAGAGCTTGATCTCAGCAATGCCGATGTGGAAGATGCTGATTTTGAGGAAGTGGACGAGAATAATTAGACGCCGTCGATCGCGTAAGAGGCGGTGATGCGATTGTTGCCACGAATTTATCCTATCTACAGGATGGAGGGTTTAGACGAGAACGTTGTTATATCTTATTATGTGAGCAATATTTTGGAGAACATTATGGATAAGAATCAAAGGGGAGAGGAACTGGACTCGAAGCAAATATTTGAGAAAAGATTAAATCTTTATAAAGAAGAACATCAACGGTTGACAACGCTTCTCAATGTTACGAGGAATATTTCAAAAGAAATTGAATTAACAAAGCTGCTAATTACAATTATGGATGAAGTAAAACAGGCGTTGAAAGCAGACCGTTGTACCGTTTTTTTAATTGATAGAGACAAAAATGAACTCTGGTCAAAAGTGGCTCACGGAGAAAAGGACATTCGCTTTCCGTTGCATCTGGGGATCGCGGGACACGTTGCCATAACCGGTGAGGTTTTAAATATTCCGGATGCCTATGCGGACATACGGTTTAATGCGGAGATAGATAAGCAGACCGGTTACCGAACCCATAATATGCTAACCTTTCCCATGCGCAATAAGCTTCACGAAATTATCGGGGTGTTTCAGGTTCTCAATAAATATGATGGTTCATTTACCAAAGAGGATGAAAATCTGCTGGATGTTATTTCCACCATCGCCGCCACTCAGCTGGAAAACGCACAGCTTTATGAGGAACAGAAAAAGACGCTGGAAAGCTTCGTCGAAACGTTGGCGAGTACGATCGATGCCAGAGATTCTCTCACCGCCGGACACTCCAAGCGCATTGCTGAATATTCGCTCGAGATTGCGGACATTATTAATTTTCCCATGAAACGGCGGGAGCTGTTGCGCTATGCAGCGTTGCTGCACGATTATGGTAAAATTGCCATCCGGGAA
>DSAU01000410.1 GCA_011046315.1 bacterium | reverse complement strand
GCAAAAACGTCGCATGCCAGCGATACGATTTAGATTTGTATTTTGTTTAAAGCGAATCATCAGCCTTTTCTCCTAAAACGCCTCCGACATTTGAAAGTAAGGATGGATGCCATAGCGGCTGAAACCGATATCGAAACGAAGATTGATTTTTTCATCCGGAATAACGGCAAAGCGCATTCCGGCGCCGATCGAGTATTTGGATTCGTTCAACTGAAAATCACTGAAACGATGCATCACATCGCCGATACCAGTGAATAACACACCGGAAAATCGTTTGTGAACCGGGTAGCGATATTCAAGCAAGGCAACGGCTATATTCTGTTCCCGAAATCGGCTGCCATGAATCCCTCGCAACAGATCCAATCGGGCAAGGTGATTAAAGGGAATGACGCCATTCATCGCTTTTACGAACAACTGAAGCCCCAGGATATGCCGATCGTGTAATGAGATAAAATGCCGGAAATCGAATGTATAGGATTCATACTCAAATTCACTGCCCAGCCAGTCCCGATAAATCGTTGCATAAAACTGAAGCCAGGATCCTTTTGACGGATAAAAAATATTGTCCCGGCTGTCCCAGTCGATGATCGGCCCCATGCCGGACAGAAAACTACCCCGAGAGCCGGGCAATCCGCCGCTGCTCAATATCCCATCCGGTTCAACTTTTTGGACGCTGGTGTGATTGAGATGGTAGATCATGCCAAAGCGCAGGTTTTTATAGATGCGCCGGGTTAAGCCAGGCCGGATGATCACATCTTCTGTGGTGACGTCCTCGGCGTCCTCGCTTGACGTATTACTGCCGATGCCATAAAACAGATCGGGAAATTTCTGATAGCCCGACATCATTTTTAATTGCCATCTATCCTAATCAAAATAAATATCCGGATTAAATAAAACAGCGGACTGATTTTTCAAAGTATAAATGGCATAAAAATTCAGGTTATCAGGCCGTGTGTTCCTGTGACGATTCTGATCTCGAATGGTCATAGCCGCACCGCCGCCAAAAATCAGCGACGTCTCCGGGGTGTATAAAACGACCGGATAGCCAGCCATGGAAAGACGTTTTTGGTTTCGCTTTGTTTCTTCTTGAGCGGTCTGCTGCTCGGATTGGATAACATTTTCGTCAGCTGTAGCGGGCAGGGCGCTTATGAAAAGGACCATCCAGAGTAATTGCATAGATCGGTAAGTAAAATCATGCATATCATGTTCTCCATAAATTTAGCACTCCATCGTCAGCCGCTAAAACCGCCATGCAAGGGAAAAAGTCAGTGACGGCATCACCGGCAAAAATTTCGGCCAGGGCGAAAAGAACCAATCCATTCCCGCCGAACTGTGTTCCAGGCTCGACCAGCTGTAAACCGCCACGGTTTGATTCAAGCGCACATCGATAAAGATCGTCTTTGAGTCAAAAAGGTAGCCCAGCGTCAGGTAGGGTGCGATATTATAAAAATGGATTTTGGTATAACGGTTGGTATAGTCCCAGAATTTGAAAAATCCGCCCAGATAAAAATCATCAAACCATCGATGGTTCTTTTTCAACGGAAAATAATTCATGCCCAGATGCCATTGCACCACGCGGGCGATCTGATGAATGTTGCCGGCGGCAAAGCGGGTTTCCAGCATCTGTTTCGGACTGCGAAAATAACCGCCCGTCAGGGAAAAGCCATATTCCAGTCCAGCAACCTCCGGCATGTAACGTTTGACGTTATCCTCCCATTGAAACGCCGCCAAAAAAGCAATGGGATTGGTGCCGATGAACCACGAAGAGTGCGGTTCACTGCTTTTATTATTTGTTGCCGTCACTCCGACCGGATGTTCCTGCGCCGGACAAACCGCATGAACCGTGAACATCAGTGCCAGCAGTATCCAATAAGATTTCATCAATAGACTCCTATGCGATAGTATTCATAGCGTTGTTTGCCGTTGCCGCCCACGCGAATCGTGCCGGCCGGATCGGAAATGTAACAATTGCCCTCGTAAAAGGTGTCTTTTTCCTGACCGTAACGATTGGCAAATACCACCCAGGTATTGAACTGACGGGCGACGGCGTCAATTTTAAATTCCGGCTCAAAAGAAGCTAGGCTGTGCAGGATCAATTCCACATCCTGATGGATCAATTGTTTGGTCAGCCAGGCGCTGCTGACATCGGCGCAGATGATCATGCCCGTGCGGATGCCGTTCAGGGTCACCACCGTCAAGTTGTCCGCCACCTGCGGATAGGGTTCAAAGCCGCTCTCTTTATCTTCGTCAATCAAATGATACTTGCGGTGGATGGCTTCGATGGCGCCGTCGCCATTGATCAGCACCTGGGCGTTGTAGAGATGTCCATCGTTCCATTCGCCGAGACCAAAAACGATGTGCACATTGTATTGATCCGCCAGCACAGCGATGGAATCGGTGGTGGGACCCGGAATGGATTCGGCAATGGACCGCTGGTAATGTTGCAAGTCATCCGGTTGATAATACCAGCCCAGAATGGTCTCGCCAAACACGATCAGTTCGGTTTCGGGCTTTTCCAGCATAATTTGATGAATCATCTGCTGCATGTTGGCCACATTTTCGGATTTTTCCGGGGAACACTGCAGGCAAACCGCCGCGATGTTCAGGTGCTTTGTCGCCCGACTATCATCGTATTCCAGCGGCGCTCCGGAAATGTCCATGAGACTCTGAATAATGGTGTCGGAATCGCCGCAGCGGATGGTAAACAAAGCCGCCAGCACGAAAAACAGCAGGATGTGAGTTCTTGTTCTTTTCATGAATCATTTTCCTTTTACGATTACTTTTGGTGGTCCTGTTTACTGTATTGAATTGGCAACATCACTTTTCCTGTCATTCGCGGGCGAATTCATAGTCAATGTGTTCAATATGCCCGCGCCAGTAAGGTTTTTCACCCTCGTGTAAAAGCCAGGCCACCTCGCCGTCCAAAGGCACCAGCATGCCGCCGCGTTCCTGGTAATTCCAGAATCGTCCCTGCCAGGGCGTGGGCACGATCTGGTCGCCAACAGAACGTGCGCGATCTTCAGCCCACACCGTTTCGATCAATCCCTGCTCGTTGAAACCAAATGTCATAGTCAGCGCAATGGACCCATCGGTCAGTGTGGCTTTGGCAGAATGGTCATCAATAGCCTCCCACTGAATGCCCTGGCCTGGTAGTAAAGCGGTGGGATACCAGGCCGCCTCGGCAAAGAAGCGCATCAGCTCGCCTTTGGCTATATCGGTGGTATCCCGCAGATGCATCACCGTGAACAGACCAAACAAGGCGGCGTGCAGAATGCCCTCGCCCGCAACATAGGCATCGTGCACATGAACCGGTAAGCCGGGCGCCATCTGCACCATACCATTCCAGTCAAAACCGGGCCGCCGGGTGATGACCACCTGATCCGAGCGGAACGGCTTCCAATTATCCTTTGTTTCCCCCATGTTAAAGGTGCCGCGGTGAACCACCTGAACCCGCGTAATCATGGGCTGTCCCTTTTTCAGCACCGTGTTAAAGTAGCGCCGGACTATTGGGGGTAGGTCTGCTATATCCGCCGGGTCAAAATAGGTCGCCGGCATGGGGCGCTGGGCGGCCTGCAGATTTTGCCGAATGGTTTGGGTTTCCGCTTTCCAGCGCCGGTTACCCCAAATATGAATTACCAGCAAAGCGATGATCAGAAAAAGAATCAGTATTAAAATAATTTTCCACCACATTATTTTTTCCTTTTTGTTTTATTTTTATAATGTTTCGAGCAATTTGTAATTCAATTTTTTTCTCAAGGCGACTGATGCCAACGGCTCGTCTTCTCCGCCTAAAGCTGCGCCATCACATGCGCCCGTAAAAGATCCGCTTTCAAGGCGCCGGTGACGTGCCCGGCTTCAATGGTTTTTATAGGATGCCGCTCATAGGACGCTTTTTGCACCTCATAAGCAATAAACTGGTCGTATGTTGCCAGCAGGGGGAACACTTTCGATTCCGTTACATTTGCAAACGCCGTATGGAAATTTAACCGGCGACGGATCACTTCCGGGTTTTCCAGCGCCTTTTTTCCTGTTAGTTTGCGATAGCGGCTGGTTAGAAAGACTTCGCCAAGAAAAGCGCCTGCCAGCAAGGGGACATAGATCGTGGCGCTGTTGAAATAGCTGCGGTGCAAGTTGGTCACCCAGCCGCCCAGACTGATGCCGCTGGTGATGGTTCTTTTAGCGCCTTTTTCCCGCAGGCGGCGAATAATGGCTTCATTCATTTTGACCGACACGGCTAACATTATCATAAAATTTTCCAGTTCAGTCATTTGGTTTTGATACCTTTTCAACGAGCCGTCATGAAACGGCGCCCGCACCACCATCAGATTGGCCCGGAATGCCTCCCGGTGTTTGACAAAGATGTTGAAAAAAGTATTTTTGGCACCGGCGCGATAATCAAAAGGACGTTCGTTATTGCCGTGGTGATAAATAATGGTCGGGAAATCTGTGCCCAGCCATTGCTCCACCCGGTAAGCCGCAGCGAGACGGCTCTCCCCAATAATTGCCTCAACCTCGTTTGTGGTTTCCCCATCGATTGCAGGGATTTCAACTTTTGCGCTTTCGATCAATTCCTCAAATCCACGGCTGTCAATGCTTTGGGCAAAGAACTTTTTTCTGCCCGTGACCAGCGCAGCGATAAACACGGTGAGTCGATCGAAAAAAATATGTTTATTCATTTTTAAGCCTTTCAAACGAATCACTTTAATTGTTTTATTACAAATCCATGGGATGGGTTTGATTTTCCGCTTCCTGTCCTTCTGCGGGCTTGCCGGCAAAGAAGGCCAACACGAATAATCCCGCAAAAATGAGTCCGCCCAATAGATTGAGCGTCACGGTCTTCACCGTACCACCGGCGAACATCACCTGCTGGATAT
>DSAU01000364.1 GCA_011046315.1 bacterium | reverse complement strand
ACCGCACATAGCCACCGACACATAAAAACCGGGCACGCTGGTCTCATCAACGATGGGGTTGCCATCGGGAGTCATGGTGTATGATCCTGCCCATTGTCTTAAAACAGTTAAGTTCTCCAGGCTGGGAACCAGCCGGATCATTCTTCGGGACATCTCTGCTAAAAATTCAAAAGTGGTGTCCACGCTCTTTCCCGGAACCCGAACCTCTGGTGTGTAGCAGCCGATAATCTGACCTGTCAGCCGTTGTTGAAAATAGCAGCCATCGGGGCGATAATCAACAATCATTGGCATTTTTATATATTCAACTCCCTCAGTAATCAATGCTTCATGTCTCTCCGGCTCGACCGGCAAATCCAACCCAACCATTTTCCCAACATCGCCGGCATCGGGACCAGCCGCGCTCAGAATTTTTTTTGATCGAAACGTTTTATTGGATTTACAGTGAACCGAGAACAAGCCATTTGGGCGATACTCTATAGCTGTAACCTCTTCCCCGGTTAATAAAGTCCCGCCAAGTTTTTTTATTCCCAACATGTAGCCCTTCAACACAAAAAACGGATCTGCCTGACCATCGGTCGCACACCAGGCACCACCGTAACAATCGTCGATCGCGATATATGGAAATTTCTTTTCAATTTGTTCAGTATTCAGAAATGTCACCTTCAAACCGGATTTTCGTTGTAGTGACATCACGTCTAAAAAAGCATTCTTCTGTTGTTGATTGTAAGCTAAAAACAAATAACCCGACGCTTCCCACTCAACTGAAAAACCAAATTCTTTTTCCATTTCATTAAAAAGGGCGATGGATTCCATCGCCACCCGAATGGTGGTTTCAGTTGAAAATTGTGCGCGAATACCGCCGATGCATCTGCCGGTAGAGCCGGCGCCAAGATAGTCCTTTTCCAAAAGCAGCACCCGCTGTCCGGCTTTTGCTAAATAATAACCGGTTGCGGTTCCGATTATTCCGCCGCCAACAATAATTACATCAAAATCATCTTTCGACTTCGACATCGTCGACTCCTGCTAAAACTTTCAACGGGACAGTTTTTAACGGTGGCCGAAAGCTTGGCATCCACACCTCAGCAATTGGTTTGCCGGTTTTTTGAGAAATAATTTGCGCGATCAGTCTGCCGCAGGTCCGCCCCTGACAGGGTCCCATACCGGCGCGAATCGCTCTTTTTATTTCAGCGACCGTGCTCATGCCCATGTCGATGGCATCTACCACATCTTTGTAAGAGATATCCTCACAGCGACATATAATGGTATCATCGGTTATCATTTTTTCCCCTGAATTTTCTACCAGCTAACTTTTCTTCTTATTCCCGCTTTTCAGGCTTTTTCTGAAAAATCTAATCTGAAGTGATAATTCACGCGGTACCATTAAATAAATAAGAGCTGTTCTATCATAGCTTTTAGGCTGTAACACCCTTTTCACCGTTCCTGTCCCGACCACTTGACCCGCGCGGTCAATTAAATCTACAGAATCACCGGTTTCTGGCAGCGGTTTAAACTCATACGGAATGCCCACTTCCGCCATTTCCTGTCCCAGGCTTTCATTGACAGAAAAAATTGCCAGGCCGGGGCAGTTAGCGATACAGATGCCGCAGCCGTTGCATTTTTCAAAATCCACCTGGGGTATATTGGTAATATCTCCTTTAATGGTGATGGCATTTCGGGGACATATCTCTGAGCACGGGTTACAAGGAATTTCCTGCACGCACTCAATGATGATCACCCGGCCCTTTTCACGGCGCTGTTTCGAAGGCAGCTCAAAGTCGTCTAAATCGAGAACTCCGTCGCGTAAATATTGGCTCACGCTGGATTTGCCTCCCTCATTTTTTTCTCCCCAATGCGGATTTTTTCTCCGAAAGGTCCGGTGCGCAAAGCATGAAGTCCCTGCCGGATTTGTTCTTTTTGCTGCTGAATTACAGTGGTCGTTGTTTTCAAGCTTTCCACGGCGGATAGCCCCGCCAATCGACCTTCGAGCATAGCCGAAGAAGCCTCTTCAATCCCGGCGACATCTCCGGCAACATAGAGCCCCTCCACCGAGGTTTGCATATTTTCATCGTGCCAGACAACATTTCCACCGAGCTCCGGAATAAAGGACATTTTGCAGCCAGCTTGAAAGAAAAGCTCCGCCGCCGGATTGAGCCCGACAGCCAGACATACCGCGTCGACGTCCAATTCCTGTTCGCTGCCCGGAATCTCTTCCCAATTCTCATTCAACCTGACAATGGTAACGCCTTCCACGCTTTCAACGCCGTAAGCCTGTTTAATGGAGTGGGATGTCAGTATTGGCGTTCCGCAACGCACCAACTTGGAAGCATGTACCTGATATGCGCCGATTGTGGGGGCGGCTTCAACCACGGCCACAACATCAACCCCAGCCTGCAGCAGTTGATAGCTGACGATCACTCCGATATTTCCTGCGCCGACCATCAAAATTCGCCGCGCCGGCATCACACCGTAAACATTCATTAAAGTTTGAATACCACCGGCGCCATAAACGCCGGGCAGGTCGTTGCCCTCAAACGAAAGCATGTTTTCCGAGGCGCCACAAGCGATGATGACTTTTTGCGCCTGCACTTTCAGCAAACGATTGGCTTCAATTGCCGCCAGCTCATGCGGATGAAAATAGCCGATAACCGAACAATCGGCAGCTATTTCTACAGCCAGATCTCGGCATTGTTCTGCCAATTTGGTTCCGATATCAATTCCCCGCACTTTTGCATAATGTTCCTTTGAACCGAAAAACATGTGCGTCTGCTTAATGAGCTGTCCGCCAATCCGATGGTTTTCGTCCAATAACAGCGCCCGGGCGCCATGCCTGGCAGCTTCGATGGCTGCGGAAAGCCCGGCCGGACCAGCGCCGACAACAGCAACTTCAACCTGCTTTACCGGTATCTTTACCCGATGATAAACGCGTTTTTTGGGCCGCACCGGGAAGGTGCCCCAGCCAAGCTGGCTTTTCACCACCATCCCCTCTTGCACCGGCTCGAGGCAGGTTTTCACATTGGGAACGCCATCAACTTCCATCTCACACGAAGAACATTTTCCGATGGCACAAAAAAAGCCCCGAGGCTTATGCAGCTTCAAGCTTTGCGACAGCATTCGATAGCCAGCCGCATGTAAAGCCGAAGCAATGGAATCGCCTTCGAAGGCTAAAATTTTTTTACCGTTAAAAACAAATGTCAATCGCTTCCGATCTTCCGGAAAATTGAGAATCGGATGATTGGTAATGCGCATATCAATATTCTCCGCCCGTATTTCTCTGACCAGATCGCTTGAATGATTATTATAATCTCCTCCCTTTTCAGCAAATTTTATAAAGGCAAACTCGCTTTTCGCATAATTTTGTTATCCAAATATAAGGAAAAAATTTTTGAGACACAAGAAAAATATCAGCAGCTTTGTAATCGCTCAGATACCCAGCGCTCTAAAGTGCAGGCGAAGGCAGAGGCAAAGGCGAAAGATTATAGAAAACATTTTATCCTTTATCCTTTAATCTTACACCTTGCTTCGCCTTTGCCTTCGCCTCAGCCTTTTCTTTGTAAGAGTTAACCAATCTTTGATAGAAAAACTTTTGCAAAAAAAACAAAGATTTAACTGACAACAGAATAGCGCAGCAAGCTGCAATTAAAAATGAAAAATTAAACATGAGAGAATAAAAAGCTCTTTAAAAAAAATGCAAGATTAGCCTGCTAATAGAATAGGGCATCACCTCCTTAAATCGAAATTCTTTGCTGTGCCGGGCACCAAAGGCAGTACCCGCTTAGTTCAAAATTGGGTCTGATTAACTCCAATACTCAAAAATGACAAGACAATTTTCATTATATAAGTCGCTTGAAAGTTGAAAATTCCATAACTTTTTTTTGATAAAATGAAAAAAATTGGTGTAACCAATCACAGACTAAACCGCTAAAGCGAATAAAATCGCTGTTGTTCAATCTTTTACCGCAATCTCGGTATAGCGGGATATTATGAGAGTTGAAATTTATTTTCAGCAAATACCATGAGTCAGCATACTGGCTATAATCCACATGAAATTAATCCAGGATAGTATCAACGACATGTTAAGAGACGGCTTGATTGCGTAATATCTCAGGTTAACCGGAATGATCTTTTGCATCGCCGGACGCTGCACAGCCAATGCAGCATCCGGCATTGATGAAACAATATTACCTGACCAATAAAACTTTCCGCAAATGAGTCTCTTCACCTCGCTGCAAGCGCAGCAGATAGACACCTGCGGGCAAATCATGACCGCTGAACCGAACCGCATGCTCTCCAGCAGGCTGGCGCTGGTCAACCAGCCCAGCAATGCGCTGACCGCTGATGTTAAACACCTCCAGTCGAACATGATCTCCTTCCGGCAGATGGTAGCTGATTTTCGTTTCGGGATTGAAGGGATTGGGGTAAATATCAATATTTATAGACTTTTCTGCTTTTTGGGAATTTAGATAGTCAATTGAATCTATAATTGCAATATGTTTGCTAATTCCACCATAAATAAAGACCCATCTTGAAGGAAATGATTCAGGAGAATTTTCTGTATAAGCTGTTACATAATAGGTAAATCTGTCGCCTGATGCGCCTAATGGGTCTCTTATCCGACATGTTATTTCTACCACCCAAGCGACATTTTTTATCTACCACTTTGCGATAAAAAGTTAGCTATTTATTTTATTATTGTCAAGCTTAAAAATTTGTTTTTGATTATTTTTAAACTGTCGTGTTCGAAAGCTGTCACCTTCGATGGAAACTTTGATCGCTTTATGGACCAATCGGTCCATGGCTGCTGAGCCCAATAATGGATTGTCAAACACATCAATCCATTCACTAAAATCTCTATTACTGGTAATCAACATCGATCCTTTGT
>DSAU01000016.1 GCA_011046315.1 bacterium | reverse complement strand
ACCCACAATAAATCATGCGCGATTAGTGAGAGGGCTGAGCCTGTTCCTAACGATCAATCGCAACAGCTTTTTAATTTTATTCATTTTTTAAAATCTACAAACACGGCACTGGATTTGCATAATATTTTGTAAAATAGGATTAAATAGGGGCGCCAAAAAAAAACTGAACGTTTTACAGCAGCAAAATTGATAAATTTCAATTATGTAATTCACCATCTGAAGTTTGACAACATGAAACAAAAGCGAATTTTAATTGTTGAAGATGAGGTCATAATTGCCTTTGAACTTAAGGTCAGGCTTGAGCAAGCGGGATATCATGTTTTGCCAATCGCTGTGAACGGTCAACAAGCTGAAAGTCTGGCTTTAAAAGAGCGTCCAGACCTGATACTGATGGACATTATACTTAAAGGCACGATAGATGGCGTTGAAGCGGCAGAAAACATCCTCCAGAAACGAAACGTTCCAATTATTTATTTATCCGGAAACAGTGATCGAAAATATGATTCAAGGTTGTTAAACACTAACCCGGTTGCGTTTCTGATAAAACCCGCCGAAGATTGGAAACTGTTGAAGACGATAAAATATGCGCTAAATTCAGTGGCAATTGACTCCCATTGACAAGCGAAAGCTTTTGAGCAATTGACCTCGGGGATAAAAAATGAACGACAAGAAAATATTGATAATTGAGGAAGAGGCGATTATTGCATTGGAAATCAGGAACAAACTCGAGGATTGTTTTGGGTACCGCTTATTTGCCATGGCCAGGTCTGGTTGGCAAGCAATAAAGATTGCAAAAGAATTTCGTCCGGATTTGTTGCTCTCTGAAATTATTCTGCCGGGGGAATTAGACGGTATTTCTACGGTCGAAAAAATAAGGGAAATTTTATACGTACCTGTAATTTTTATAACCAGCAACGAATATTTAAAAGCTGACAAACGTGTTCAAGCTTTAAAACCGATTGCCGTGCTTGGCAAACCGTTTGACGAACAGCATTTACTAAATGCGGTCAAAGATGCTTTTTCAGTTTGCAAATGAAAAAGGACTTTCTTCATTCAACAGGAGAAGAAAATGGATTCTTTCAATAAAATTGCCCAAACCTCACTGGTACTTTGTATCGCCAGCATCTGGATTCATCTTGCCCTTCAAATAATCAAATTTGGCAAAGAATTTGGCAGTCATATTTTTGAATGGGGTATATTTACCATAGTCGCGCTATGTTTTGCCGGAATTTCTTTTATATTCTGGGTGATTGCCATTATCTATAATATCTGGAAGTAAAGCAACATTCCCCCATCTGAAGACGACCTCTCGCTGTCAGAAAAAAAACTGTCGCCAATTGTTATATTAAAAAGCCCTACCTACCAAATATGACTTGATTTTTAAAGTTGATTTTCGTATTTTGATCCCTTTAAATTTAAATTTCACATAACAAAAAACAATCCTCATTTAACACATGGCAGAAGAAAACGAAAAACAGACCGACCAACAACAGCCGGAACCGGAAGAAACTAAATCCGCTGAAAAACCAATGCCCTTTTTAGAACATCTCGAAGAGTTACGTCAGCGGTTACTCAAGTGCATTTTATCAATTATTCTGTTAAGCTCGGGTAGTTATTTCATCTCTAAACAAATCATGAAACTGCTGCTAAAGCCCTATCCCGTGAAGCAGAAACTCATCTTTCTGGCGCCAACTGAGGGCTTTCTGGTCCATATAAAAATCGCGCTGTTCACCGGCATTATCCTCAGTCTACCAGTAATTTTTTACCAACTGTGGCAATTTGTCGCACCCGGGCTCTATAAAAAGGAAAAAAGGTATATCCCGCTGATAGTTTTCTTCTCGGTGTTTTTTTTCTTGACCGGCGCTGTATTCTGTTATTTGGTTGTGATTCCCCACGGTTTGAACTTTTTATTGAGTTTCGACACGGATCAGCTTGAACCGGCAATCCAGATTAAAGAATATTTAAAATTTGTTACTCTGTTAATTTTTGTGTTCGGCATCATCTTTGAATTACCGCTGTTGAGTTATTTTTTAACGAAAATGGGGCTTATCACACCTGAATTTTTACGAACAAAACGACGCTACGGTATCGTAACCATTTTTTTTATGGCGGCAATTTTAACACCGCCGGATGTGTTTACCCAAATTTGTCTGGCATTGCCATTGATTTTACTTTACGAAATCAGTATTTGGGTTTCAAAGCTTGTATATAAAAAACAAGATCAAGCAACCGATGAATCAAATTCCTGATCAATATCTTAAGTTAGAGGAAGACCAGCTCAAACAACGGATCAGCGCTGTTAAATCGCGGTTGGGAGAAAAACTGATCGTTCTGGGACACCATTATCAGCGCGATGAAGTTTTACAATTCGCCGACTTCAGGGGCGATTCATTGGAACTGGCAAAAAAAGCTGCCGAGAGCAAACAGGCGCAATTTATCGTATTCTGCGGCGTCCACTTTATGGCGGAAGCCGCTGACATGCTTTCCACAGCCAACCAGACCGTGCAGCTCCCGGATATTACTGCCGGCTGCCCGCTGGCTGATTTTGCAGCTATCGAGACGGTAACCGATGCCTGGGCAGAAATTACCAGTGTTTGCGGAAATGACTCCATCACTCCGATTACTTACATCAATTCATCAGCCGAGCTGAAAGCCTTTTGCGGCAAAAATCACGGCATCACCTGCACATCTTCCAATGCGCAAAAAGTGTTGAAGTGGGCTTTTAACCGGACAGACAAAGTTTTTTTCTTCCCGGATCAGCACCTCGGAACCAATACCAGCAACACTCTGGGGATTTCTCCCCAGCAGCGCATTGTATGGGATCCGGCGGCTGCGTTGGGAGGCAACACAGCCGATGCAATTGCCAATGCAAAAGTCATCGTCTGGAAAGGACATTGTCACGTCCACACGCTGTTTAACCGGGGCCATATCAGCCAGTTCAGACAAAAATATCCCGATGGAAAAGTGGTTGTTCATCCCGAGTGCACCGAAGAAGTGGTGAATCTTTCCGACGCCAACGGCTCAACTTCTTACATCATCCGCTACACAGAAAACGCGGCAGCCGGAGAGACCATCGCTATCGGAACCGAAATTAACCTTGTCAACCGGCTGAACCAAACGCAGCCGGATAAAAAGTTGTTGCCGCTGGCAAGGTCGCTCTGCCCGAACATGTTTAAAATCAATCTCCACAACCTTTGCTGGACGCTGGAGAATCTCGGTAAAATCAATGTCGTTAGTGTTCCTGAAACCATCAAAACCGATGCGCTGATTGCACTGGAAAGAATGCTGAAAATTTGATGTGGGTATCCAAAGTAACTCAATAAAATGTGCATCCTTTCCGAAACGATCTCCCCTTTCGGCAAAATAAAATTAAAACAAATAAAGCGATGAATATTAGACAATCCAACCAATCGACCGGGTCACTCAGAGTCGATCTCCATATCCACTCAACTCATTCCGACGGCAAGCTCAGCCTAAAGGAAATTGTCGCATTCGCAAAGCAATCAGGTCTTGGAGCGATCAGTATTACCGACCACGACACCATTTCCGGACTGGCAGAAGCAGAGACAGAATGTCGCCACTACAGAATTGAACTGATAAACGGCGTCGAGCTTTCCGTGAGACAAAAAACTACTGACCTGCACTTGCTGGGTTATCTATTTGATTCGCAGAATGAGAGCATCATCGAATACGCAGAATTTTTCCGCAACGAAAGGGTCAAACGCGCTCGCGAGATCGTCCTACGCCTAAATGACATCGGTATTCCAATATCGTTTGAAATGGTGCAAAACGTCGCCGGAAACGGCGTGCTTGGCAGACCTCACATCGCTTGCGCGCTGCTGCAATCCGGTTATGTGAAATCTTTTGAAGAGGCGTTCCAATACTATTTGAGCGAGGGCTGCATCTGCTTTGTTCCAAAATTTAAGATTTCGCCGGCTGAGGCGATTTCGATGATTCACCGCGCCGGCGGGGTCTGTTGCCTGGCGCATCCCGGCAATGAAATTGCTGATGAAACAATATTTCAACTGATTCGCCTGGGATTAGATGGTATTGAAACGCTGCATCCGCGCCATAGTCAAGCTCAGGTGGATCATTTTCGGGAAATTGTTCATGCAAAAAATTTGATTGAAACCGGAGGGACCGACTGCCACGGCAAAAACCTCGATGACCTGTTAATCGGCAGATTAACCGTACCCTATACCTTCGTCGAACGAATGAAAAACAGGCAACATCTGCTCCAGCAACTCACTACGGCTGCGAACGAAAGAAAATGATATCTCCGTCCTCGACAATATAATCCTTGCCCTGAATTGCCATTAACCCGCGTTGTTTAACCTCTTTTTCCGATCCCAACTTCAGTAAATCCTCACTGCTTATCACTTCCGCTTTGATAAAACCTCGTTCAAAATCCGTATGAATTTTTCCGGCGGCTTTATGAACAGTGGTCCCGTACGGAATTGTCCAGGCGCGAGCTTCGTTTTCATTGGCGGTAAAAAATGTGATCAAATCCAATACCTGATAACCGGCGCGGACGATCTGGTCAAGGCTCAACTCCTCAATCCCCCACTCTTTGAGAAAATCAAGCTGAGTCTCAGCGTCCAACTGGGAAATTTCTTGCTGAATTTTTCCGCATATCACCACCGCGGGTTCTTGTTGCTGCGCTGAAAATTGTTGTACCTGAATTGCATAACGATTATTACTAAGATCGCTGTCATCGATATTGGCGATGTAAATAGCGGGTTTAATTGTCAACAGGTTCATCTCAGTAACCAGTTCCCTGGCGAGAGCGGTTAGATTTACCTTTTTCAACAATCTTCCCTGCGAAAGATGCTGCTGAATATTTTTCAACTCCGACAGTTGCGCCTTAATTTTTTCATCGCCGGATTT
>DSAU01000131.1 GCA_011046315.1 bacterium | reverse complement strand
TTTATTGGGGTGTTGAAAAATCAAAAAATAATTGACAAGCCGTTTCAACGGCTTTTAAGCTTCAAAATAACAAATGCGGACAGGCACTATTTATCCAGTCTATAATCCTACTGTCAATTGAAAAATTGTTCAATTGACGATAAGTCCTTTTCAAGCGTACTGAAAATGAATAGTAACAAATCTTTTCATGAAATCATCGCCGTGCCTGTTTTTTCACCAATCTTCAAACTTTTTACAATTCTGTTTGCGTTGCTATTTGAGGACTGCGTTCATTAATCAGCGAAAATTACAGCCCCCAAAACAGCGTGATGGTTATTGCATAAAAATCGGATTCCAGTTCACTGCTGCCCGGGACTTCGGAGAAGTCGTAATCGATAAAAACATAGCGAATATCAGCCGCCAGTTTGGTTTTTTTCCCCAGCGGTAACTCGATTCCGCCGCCAAAATGCCAGCCGATCTCCTGTGATGTTTCGTCTTCGATGTGCCTGGTTACCATTTTATTTTGATCGTAGTCAAAGGTGGTGTTGTACCAGCCGGCACCGGCTACGCCGTAAATAACAGGCAGTGGATATATCAGTAGCGACGCCATAACAGGCCAACTGCGAACGGTTAATAATCCGTTGGCATATTTTTCAGCCCGGTAATCAATCGAGCCTTCGAAACCCAGAAAACCCATTTTAAGCCGAAGTCCGGCGCCAATCATCCATTCGCCATTGTCAGCATCAGTTGTTTTATAATAACCGGCGCGGGGACCCAAACCCAAATAATCATTCGCGGATAACAGCAACGGAAACTGGATTGACAGAACAAGCACCGTGAAAATTACCTTTCTCATTATTTTTTTTCCTTTCATTTTTAAAATGGTTAAGTTTAAGTTTGGAAATTTATAAAACCTGGATTATCTTTCTCCAGTAACTGCTTTGTATAAGAGTTTGGATTACTACGGAAATCTGACCTCGATACCGAACCGTGGTTTCCCGCGAATTTTCAATTGAAACGGATCAACATTATGACCGATCGTCTGACCAATGGAATATTCAGCTTTCAACTCCTGAGCAAACTCCAGGCTGTAACCGCCAAAAAGATGCAGATCGATAAAATCAACCGGAATGCCGAATCCAAAGCCGACAATGGGTTCGATGGTTTGCGAGATACGCAATCCAGCGGATAAATGAAACGACGTCGCCAGCCGCCGCGCTTTGGTGTCGACTGGTTTAAAATGGTAGTTGATCAATCCGAACGTCGCCAGATCTCCACGCGGCTTGGGCCGAATCACGATCACTCCATTTTCCAGCACAATGTCAACATCATTAACACTGGTAATTGCCACGCCTATGCCAAAGCTCCAGCGCTCCAACGAAGTGTTGTCAAACACCTCTCTGGCGAGGACGTGATCATCATAAAGGTCTTTTTTAACGACCACTGAAACATCGCAATAGCTTCGGAACTTTTCCGGAATATTGTATTTGCGAACGTCCATCCAGGTTCGGTATTCACCGGTCACCTGCGCCGCTGCCTGGGAAAAGATCGGGAATAGACCGAGGAAATAGGGAAGCACCTCCTCAAAATAGGATGATTTACGGATCAATACAGTGGACAGGTAAGATTTCGCTTCCTGGTCGCGGGAAAGAAAGATATAATACAGCGAATCAGTTTTTAAACCGTAAATCCGGGTATCGTGAAAATGAGCATCGCCGTGGACCATTCCGATGATGTTTTCCCGTGGTGAAAAATTAGCCACGACAATATAATAATTGTTTGGTTGAAGCTCATAGCCGAATAATGAAATGAGCTTTTTCAAACTGTCTGCAGCATGGGTGGTGAATCCGTCGCGATAAAAACGCCAGGCTTTACCGAACAGGTCTTGTGCGTCATCGATCATAAAAGGCGCGCCCGGCACTGGTTTGGGAATAATGACGGCGCGATCTTGAGCTATCAACAAAGAAGAAGAAACCAGACCTAACACCATACCGATGAATAAAATTTTTCGCAGCATGAGCTTTTCTCCTCTTTATGGTTTTATCAATTTTCAAGCAGAATTTATGTATATTAATTTCAAAAAGCAAGTGGTTTTAAAAACTTTCTGCAATACATCGGTTTTGGGTGGAATACTGATGCCATTGCTTGATAACCTGACTATTTGACAGATGATAAAATTTTTGATATTTTTTACAAACAAAGCGATGGCATCAGTTTCTATTTCCACCAATAACTGGGGTCTTGCTGCTTTCTGCCTTATTTGCTGGAAAATTATTTCGTTTTTTCAGCGTTGTTTTCTAATAATTATTACCCGCAATTGATTCGCCAATCCCCCAGAATAGAAATTGTGAAAAAACCACATTCACGCATTATTTTTAAGTACCTTTTTTAAGGCGAAAACTGTCGCCGGTGGTAGCTGCCGTAATGCAATGCTTCATCTAAAAAAGCTTCAATATTTTCAAAGGGCGTGCCGGCGACGATGCCGTTTCCGGCGCCAATGCACATGCCACCTTCGGGACGATCAAAGACGTCGATTAAAAATCGAACTTCAGCCCGGATCGTTTGCGGATCGGTTCTGGTGATGATCCGCTGGACATCGACACCAGCTAAAAAACTTAATTGGCGACCAAACTGTTTGGCAACAGCATTGGCATCCATGGTATATTTTTGCAGCGGATGGAACACGTTAACGCCGACGTCGATCAAATGCGGCAGCAATTCGGTGTTGTTGCCACAACTATGCAGCCACCAATGGAGATTGTGCGTTTTCAATTCAGCGCCGACTTTCCGGTAGTAAGGTTTGAGCAGTGCGCAAAAAATTTCCGGTTTCATCATCGGCTGGGTTTGGTGGCCCAGATCGTCACTGGTGAAAAACCCGTCGGGTTGTAATTCGCGGACCGCCCGGCGGATGTAACCGATGTAGAGATTGCACAGCGCATCGTGCAACCGATGCACGTTTTCCGGTTCCAGATAATAATCGAGCAACAGATTTTCCATACCGCGAATGCCCCACGGTCGTTCAAAGAACAACCCCCACCAACAAAAAAGAATGTAGCGATTGTGCTGTTTATGATGTTCGCATTGTTCTGCCAGTCGGGAAAATTGAGCGTCCTGTTCCGGATCCGGCAATTTTTCAATGAACTCATCCAATCTGGACCAGTCATCAACAATGTTCATTCGGTCTCTGGCGCCTTCAAAATTGATCTCCCAGGACAGCCCCATTTTCCGATAATCAATCGGGTCGATCCAGAGCATTGCGGCGTCATCGGGAAAGCGATCCAGTTGCTTCAATCGATCGCCGTATTGTTCCACCAATCCCTCACCCCAAAATTTGGACAGTACCAGTGGAATCCGCACCGGGTTTTTACGTTCGACGGCTTTAATGACTTCTTCGCGGGGAAGCGGCTGCATCAGTTCCTTTTTCATTTTCAATACCAATATGACTTCTCTCTTTGTTTCGTCGTTTGTTTTGAATTTGCTCTGAAGATGGACGGTTTAAAGTGCTTTGATCAATTTTGCCACACTGTCGGCGTCATTCATCACATAAAAATGAATATGTTTTTCACCGCGTTCAAGCAGTTGGCGACATTGCTGAAGCGCCCAATGGAATCCAATTTCACCGGCGTGTTTCTGCTCGGCGAGTAACTCATCGGATAGCTCCTCAGGCAATTCCACATGAAAATTTTTCGGGATCGAACAAATTTGTTTGGCGTTGTGAAGAATTTTGATCCCGGGAATGATCGGCGCTTCAATGCACGCTTCGCGACAGATTTCCACAAAGCGGAAGTATTTATTGTTGTCAAAGAACATCTGGGTGACGATATAATCGGCGCCCGCATCGAGTTTTTTCTTGAGATTCAAGATGTCGATTTTTAAATTTGGCGCCTCAAAATGTTTCTCGGGATAACCGGCAACGCCGATGCAAAATTGCAGCGGTTCAGCATTTAAAATTTCTTCGACATAAATACCGTTTTTGAGGTTGTGAATCTGTTTGACCAGATCGCTGGCAAAATCGTTCTCCCGGCGATTGGGATCGACTGGTTTTTTGTAGTTGGTATCGTCGCCGCGAATAGCAAACACATTTTCGATGCCGAGAAATTGCAGTTCGATCAGCGCGTCCTCAGTCTCTTCCTGGGTAAAACCGCGACAGAGCAGATGGGCGACAGTATCGATTCCGAAACGATTTTGAATCACCCCGCAAATGCCAATGGTTCCTGGTCGTTTGCGCCGCACCCGTCGCTTGATGACGCCGCTGTCCAACTCTTCATAATTGGCTACCGCTGCATGGCTGGTAACGTCAATGAATGGTGGAGAATAAAACTTTAAAACTTCGACCATTCCCAGAATGACCTGTCCTGATTTTCCGCGCATCGGTGGAATGATTTCAAAGCTGAAATGCGGATACGATGGATTTTGAAGATGTTCAATTACTTTCATAGTATATGTAGGTTTAGGATTACGGTTAAATTTTAAAATAGCTTGCCTGCGGATGATGTACAATCAGCGCTGATGTCGATTGCTCAGGAACCAGTTGAAATTCTTCGGTGAGCTTCACGCCGATTTCTTCCGGTTTTAACAATTGAAAGAGTTTGGATTGATCGCTCAACTGCGGACAAGCCGGATAACCGAACGAATAGCGGGCACCCTGATAATGGCCGGCAAGGATTTTTTTTAAATCTTTAGCATCGTGTTGGTGAATATTCAGTTCACGCCGAATTTGTTGATGCCAGAATTCTGCCAGCGCCTCAGCCAGGGAGACAGAAAATCCGTGCCAGAAGAAATAGTCCTGGTAGGCGTGATTTTCAAATAGCCGCCTTGATTCGGCTGCTGCCTGCTCACTGATGGTGACGATTTGAAACGCCACCACATCTCGTTGCTCAGCCGTATGCGGTAAAAAATAATCAGCAATACACAA
>DSAU01000549.1 GCA_011046315.1 bacterium | reverse complement strand
TCAATCACAGTTGCCAGCGGATTTGCCGGATTGACGATCACAATTAACTTGCTGCGACCGCTGAGCTGTTTCAGAAGCCGCTCTGTCGGAAACGAAAAATCATCGTTATAACACACATTGACCACGCCGGCGTTGCGAATCCGGCCGAAGATATCAAACATTCCATAATTGGGAACCGGGATCAGCAGCTCGTCACCCTCTTCCACCAGGCAATCGAATACGCAGCGAATCGAATCATCGGCGCCGTTGGAGAGCATCAAGTTATCCGGCGACACGCCGTGGAACGCCGCTAACTTTCGCACCAGCCCACTACAGTCTGGGTATAACGAGACATCTTCAGCGGACAGGTTTTTCAATCTCTCCAAAACTTGCGCTGAACAGCCCCAGGCATTTTCGTTTAAATCCAAGCGGATTTTATGCCGTCTGCTTTCATTGAAAACCGTATAGGGTTCCACCTTTTTTAGCGCACGCCTTGCCGTCCTCATACAACCACCTTACGAATCTCATATTCCAAAATATCGGTAGCGCCATGTTTCTTTAGCAGAGGAATTAGTTTGACCACTTCTGCTTTTTTTACCGCCACTTTTACAGCAAATCCCTGGTCCCCGTATAGCGGCGCCACTGTCGGGGAACGCATGCAGGGCAAAAATTTAATGATCTGTTGAAACTTATCGCCTGCCACGTTCATTTCCAACATCACTCTGCCGCGGGCGTCCAATACAGCTTGAAACAAAGTTTTCATCTCGTCAATTTTTTCTCGTTTCCAGGGATCATTTAAGGCAGATTTGTTGACGATGAACCGCGTTGAAGATACCATCACTTCGTGCAATATGTGCAGGTTGTGTTCCTTGAGCGTTCTGCCGGTGGAAGTATTGTCAATGATCATGTCAGCGTCGTCCGGCGGAAAAACCTCGGTCGCGCCAAAGGTTCGGATCAAAATAAAGTTGTAGTTTTCTTGTTTTAAAAACTGGCTGGCAATGCGTTCATATTCCGAGGCAACCACCACTCGACGTTGTTTCAAGTTTACCTCTGATAACGCTTTAGGAACCGCCGCCACAATCTTGACCCGGTCGAACCCCAGATCTAACACCTCTATGACATCAGCCCCGGTCTCTATTATCCAGTCCTTACCGGTGAAACCCACATCGTGCGAGCCGAGCTCTACCAACCTGGGAATGTTTTGTGGTTTCATGATTTTGGCTTCAACCTCGCTATCATCCACTCGCGGCACGTAAACCCGCTCTGCCGCTTCCACGCCAAAACCGGCATCGTCGAGAAGCTGGATAACGTTATTATAAATCCGCCCTTTGGGGATTACCATTTTTAATTTTAACATAAAATTTACTCCGCAGATTCAATCTAATTCACTGCCTTGATTGAAATTTTAAAGCATTGAAGTTAATTATTTTCGAAATTAAAATCAAGCGGTTTTATTGGTATTTCGTACGACCTCCTTTATTGGTGGAAATAGAAACTGATGCCATCGCTTTGGTTGTAAAAAACATTGAAAATTGGAGAAGTACGCTGACTCCACGGCTTTATTTATTGCTTTAATCACCAGCAAAGTCCTAAACAAAACAGGTGTAATCCTTTTCGCCAGCATAATTGGTCTCCTTAAGATTATCGGAAATTTTAATCGGAATGAAATTTATTTGATTGAAAAAACGCCCATGACTTAAACGATGCTTACTCTTAAGGTTGGGCTTTTACCTAACCGGCAGCTTTTTGAATGGAAAGGTAAAAATTACAAAACTCCGCTATCGGGCAGAGCGGACAGTTCGGCCGCCTGGCGAGGCAAATACTACGCCCCAATTTTAAAAAATTCTTATGCAGCGAGTAGGATTTGCCGTCAGGAACCAGCGGTTGCATCAGCCAGAATGTTTTTTCAGCGGAAGCTTTTTCCGGAACCAATCCCAACCGGCGGCAAATGCGATGCACGTGCGTGTCCACCGGGAAGATGTCAATACCACAGGAAAACATCATCACCACGCTGATAGTTTTCACACCGATGCCTTTGAGTTGAGTAAACTTATCAATGGTTTCCTGAGGATCCAGCTCACACAGAAAATCAAGACCTAAAGCGCCGTACTCGTGATGTATCCATTGTAAAATTTTCTGGATGCGCTGGCTTTTTTGATTGGCAAGTCCACCTGGGCGAATGGCGTCGGCAATCGCAGCCACATCTGCATTCATCACATCTTCCCATCTGGGAAAGTGTTGCCGCAACCGGGAATATGCTGTGTCGCGATTTTTATCGTTGGTGTTCTGGGAAAGAATGGTGAGCACCAGACAGCTTAATGGGTCCAAATTCAATACACGCTCTGGTACCCCCAGCGCAGTCTCCAAAGTAGATACAATTTCGGCGACATATTTTTGATCTTTCAATTTATCAGTCCTGAAAATGCAGTATATCAGTCATTGTTGGAGATTTCGACGGATACCATCGTTTGACTAATATGACTATTTGATGGTTTTTGTAACTATTCAGACAACAAAAAATGCCACAGAGACACAGAGAGCACAGAGGCATTTCAATAATCAATTCGTAGATTTTAGGGTAATATGATGTGGTTTTAAAAATTAATCCGAAACCCTAATTCTCAAAAATGAGAAAAATATCTGCCCTAAATTTTATTGATTTTATCTCCGGGTCCTCTGTGACTCGGTGGCTCAATAGTTACTATTTACCAGCCTTTACCAACAGCGCAGAATCAGAGCAGATTTTCTTTAATTCCCCGCGCCAGATTGCGGTCTGAAACGGTGATTACTGCGACCGATTCTCTACCGCAAATTTTTCCTAACTCGGTTTTATTTGAAAAAATGTAGAGCGGAATATTATAACGACGACACTCCAGTTCCAGCTCGCGTTTGATCTTTTCGGACGCGTCGATCGCTATCAGAATCAAGGCAGCGCGTTTGCGTTTAATCGACACCGCAGCGGCAGTCGCCCCTATCTCCAGCATTCTTCCCTTTTGCGCTAATCGCAGCAGGGCGTTCACTTTTTCAATATTCACTATCGCTAACCTGCTGAATCAGTTTTTCATAAATATCCGCATCCAGCGGAGCCCGGAACGATCGCTCAAACCCCCGTCTTTTTTGGGCGGCGATAATGCACTCAATCCTGGGGCAAACATAAGCGCCTCTGCCAGGTTTGCGCTGGTCGGTATCGATTTCCGCCGGCGCATCCCTGAAAACGACAACGCGCAACAGCTCATTTTTATGGCGCGCTGTTCTGCAGCCGACACATTTTCGGTACCAATTGGGTTGAGCCATTTTCCGCTACCTATCGCAGGTGGATTAATTTGACTGTTTGTGGAGAAAAAACATCATCCATCTTTTGTGAAGCAATCCGGCTTAGGCGAAATAAATAGATCCCGGAACCGCACTGGCGTTGATATCGATCCAGACCGTCCCAATAAAACACATGGCGTCCTGCCGCTAAAAATTCCACTCGCTGCTCAATAATCCGCTGCCCCAGCAGATTGAATATTTCCACCCTGGTTGCCATCGGCGCTGACGATTCGACAATTATTTGTACCATTGAATTGAACGGATTGGGCGCGATCGAAACAATGGCAATTTCGGGATGCTGAACATCAAGTACGGGCTGTTTATCCGAGACCGTCACTGGCGGCTGATCGCTGATTTCAATATCATCGACAAACCATCCGGCCATGGGTTTTTGCTGAGTGGAATCCGTCTGCAATCGAAATCTGATCAATAAGCTGTCCCCACTTCCGTGCTCATAAAACCTGTTCAAAGAAAAATATTGCTGGCTCCACTGGTCTCGGGCTCCTGTAAAGGGCGCTGAATACGATTGCCAATCCATACCGCCATTCTGGCTAAATTCGACAAATCCGAAATCCTTTTCCGGTTCGATTTCATGTTTAGTCCAAAAAGAGAGCCATTTGCCGTTCAATTGTTCCCGCTTTAATCCAAATTTTAAAGTCAGACTGACATTTGCATTGTTGGGATAGGCGCCTCCGGGAAAAGTAGAGACGCTATATGGTGGTGATCGAAATTCGAGATCGTCCAACTGCCAGCCCACAGAATCAACCGACCAAAATATCAAGTCGCGGTCGAAATTTTCAACACCGATGCGGTATCGATATTTTTGGCTCAACCCCTCATTCGGCGGAGACGCCAGATCTTTAGCTGAGAAATAATAGACCACTGAATCGCCGGGCTCACCTTTGGCAGGTATTTGGCCATGAAACCAGTTGCCACTGCCCGGGTACATGTTTAATGAGCTATAGGTTCCGTTTATTTCAAAAAACAGCAGCACTGAATTGGTGTCAACTGCCACGTTATCTTCGACAAACACAGCCACATCTCTGGGAAAGGGTTGAACCAACACGTCATGCAAAGGTTGATGATAAATTTGCGGCGCGCGGCTATCTTTGCCGATGTGAAACTGATAAGGGTGCATCGGCGCTGATGCCGGCGCAAGATAGTGATAGTAGGGAGTTGATAAACTAAAATAATAGTTCACGGTTCCGCTGTATTCCGAAAAATCAATCTGTCGTGAGAAGATACCGGAAGAATTTTCGGTCATCTCCAGGGCTGAATATTGGGACATCGAATCGGTGCGGTAAAAAAGATTCAAAGAAATCAAATCATCCACCAAAGGGGATAGTTCCACCAAAAAATCAACCGGCGCCGACGCAGCTTCAATATCAATTAGTGGGTCGTGGGTGATCGGTCCCAGTTTATTCAATGCCCGCAGCATCACTTTTTCGCGAACTTTTGACCGACGCGCGGGATCGTCTTCGCGATAGCTATCGATGGCTTCAAACCCGAAGCCCAAATTAATCACCTTGTGTTTGCCTGAATATTCCACACCGGCGCCCCGGGCGTTGTCATAACGAAAGCAGGATAACGCGCCCGCGGTCGGTTC
>DSAU01000313.1 GCA_011046315.1 bacterium | reverse complement strand
CACCATCATCGTGTCCTGGTCCAGATCAAACAGATGGTAATTAATCTCCACCTGCAAGTTGTCCATGTTTTGATGAACCATCACCGTGTCAATAAAAGGGACACGATTTTGGCTGAAAGCGGATTGACAGAAACCAAATATGATCAGCATAGCGATTAAAAGATTTTTGTTTCTCATTATCGTAACTCCATAAATGAGTTTATTTCCACCAAATGAACACCCTTTTGATACATTTAAAAATTATCCGAGCCGAGAGTCGGCGGTTTGGGCGGTTCCGGCAGTAGTTGACGCGGTCGGAACCAGTCCGGCAATTGATCGAGAATGTCATCACGAAACAGTTCAGCAGAGCCATTTCGAGAATCATTGCCCGGCAGATAGCCGAGATCCAGGTTTCGGGCTAATTGTTGTAAACGAAAGCGTGAATTATGCTGACCGGCGGCGAAGCGGTGCATGGCTCGCCGGGGTGCGCGCCTGCCCAGGGCAAAACGACGTTTGATAATCGACCGGTGTTTTGACACAAATTTTCCACTGTTGACGACGTTCAAAGCCAATGTAATGTTTGCCATGTTCTGAGCCGCGCGAAATTTCGGATCATGGCGGAGCGCTTGCTGAAAATGCGAAAGCGCTGCTTCAATATTGCCGTTGTCATAAAAATCCAGTCCTTTACAAAATTCCAAAAAGGATTCCAGGCTTTTGGTTGTGTTTTCTTTGATGCGGGCTCTCTCTTCTGCGCTAATTTTAATATTGAGGTTAGCTAAGGTGTTGAACACAATTTTCTTCTCAAGCTCCAATATCTCCTTCAACTCACCGGAGTATTCATTCCCACCTAAATTTTGTTCAGCTTTGACATCGATAACATCGGCATTCATGATCAAATTTCGACCGGCTTTGACCGAAAAAGACCCATGAACCAGATTTTTGGCACGCATGAGTTTGCCCATTCTTGGAGCTGTGGAATCATCAACCATGCCCGACATCCCCAATCCAATTTCCTCTATTAATTTTTGCAGTTGGACCCTTTCAATTACTGTCAACTTTTCAACCTGAGAGAAATCAGTGATCATCATTTCAGCAATTCCCTTGCTAATGACGTTCCAGCGCGGGTCTTCCAAAATGTTTACGAAATACAAAACCGCCAGCGTATTATCCACCACCTGTCCCATGCCAACGCTTTTTTCCATTTGAACTGCCATTTTGGCTCGCGTTGCCATTTCTTTTTCCACCATCAGACGAAAGCGTGATTTTATAAAATCGTAATAGGGATTGTTTTGAGGAAGAAACTCGTAATATCGATAGATGCGTTTGGCAAGTGAATACTTCTCTGTTTGTTCAAGATTCAAACCGGCATAAAAGATCGCACTGCTATTGTAAGTATCCAACGATAATATCCGTTTGCTTATCGCAAATGAATTTTTGTATTTTCCCAGCCCATAGTAGGAAATCATCGCTCCGGTCAATCCGCGAACATCTCGCGACAGATTCAATGAACCATCCACCTTTGCCAGCCCGACATATTCTTTCAATGCCCTGGTGTAATCCTCTTGCTCCAATAATTTATCGGCAACCATATAACGATTTGACGCGCATCCGAAAACTACGAAACCCACAATAAAAAGAATGAAATGATGTATCTTCACAGTTGCTCCTTTCGAGATATACTCCGAGATGTTTTAAAATAAGAACAATTCATGCAGGCAAATCCCTTGTCTCAGTCAGAGACAATCCTCTTCCCTACCCCCGATTTCAGTAAGGCATTTTGATTAACGCTTTGGAGCTAAGTTAATTAAAATAAAATAGATGCAGTTTTTCAGTTCCGATTATTTCGGATAGTCAATAAGGTGCATTATAATTGTGGCGATTATTGCAATAACTATTCCAACTCAAGTTTTTACCATAAATTAGTCTATCACGCTAAGAATCTTCCGCTTGTATTTTCTTGAGTTAATTTATCTTTCATTTTTATCATATTATTTTTAAATGTATTACATTGTCTATTACAAAAAATTTACAAACATTTAAAAAAATATCTTGACAGAAGCATTTTTTTTTGATATAATTCTGATTAAATACAACGCATCGACGATTAAAAAATGGATTGATTATGATTATCGGACTTACAGGTAGCAATGCGGCAGGGAAATCAACAGTGGTTGATTTTTTGGTATCGCAAAACTTCGAGGCGCATTCTCTCTCTGACATCATCAGAGATGAATTGAGGCAGCGTCAATTGCCGGCGTCCCGCGAAAATTTAATTCAAGCCGGTAACGAATTACGGACAAAGTTTGGCGCCTCGGTATTGGCGGATCGGGTAAAAAATAAAATTCAGTCTGACAATGCCGTTATCGACAGCATTCGCAACACCGAGGAGGTGCGATCACTGCGCCAGCTAAATAATTTTTTTCTGGTGTCAGTTGATGCTCCGGTTGAATTACGATTCAGATGGGCAAAGACTCGAGGCAGAGTTGAAAATGCATCAACACTCGAACAATTCATCGCACTTGAAAATCGTGAAAAAAGTGCAACCACGACAGCGCAAAACATTGCCGCCTGTATGGCAAAGGCTGATTATCAATTAATCAACAATAATTCCATCGATGAACTACATAATCAGGTGCGAAAAATGGTCGCGGATTTACAAAAACGTAAGCGTCCTTCATGGGACCATTATTTTATGAAAATGGCTTTTTTAGTTGCCGAACGTTCGACCTGCCTGCGACATCATGTAGGTGCGATTATCGTTAAAGACCGTAAGGTTTTGACGACCGGCTACAATGGTGCGGCTCGAAATCTTGACGATTGCCTGAAATTGGGCTGTCTTCGCGACCAACTAAAAATTGCATCCGGTGAGCGTCATGAAATTTGTCGCGCCATCCATGCCGAACAAAACGCCATCATTCAAGCCGGGGTTCACGGCACCGCTATCTACGGCGGGACCATTTATTGCACCCATTCGCCCTGTATCATCTGCGCTAAAATGATCGTTAACGCCGGTGTTGTCAGAGTCGTTACCTGTTCCGACTATCCCGATGATTTCAGTCTGGCTATCGATCTTTTTAAACAAGCAGGAATTGAGATAGTCAGGATAGAACCGCCTACCATGCAAATAAAAATGAAACCGTAGTTTGATGCACTGAATTTCATCCCGTTCATAAAAAAAGGTGTACCGACGACTTCTCGCAGTACACCTTTTTCAGTTATGATTCTGCAGCGCTTACTTCTCTTTCATGTGCGGGTAGGTAAAATCGGTCGGCGGCAGAAAATTTTCTTTGATCGTTCGCGGTGAAACCCAACGCTGTAAATTGATCATGCTGCCGGCTTTGTCATTGGTTCCAGAAGCGCGGCTTCCGCCAAAAGGCTGTTGCCCGACAACAGCGCCGGTGGGCTTATCATTGATATAAAAATTTCCGGCAGCGTGGGTTAATATTTTCGCTGCTGTGATAATCGCCTGCCGATTGGTCGCCATAATTGAACCGGTTAATCCGTACGGTGAGGTTTGATCGCATAAATGCAGTGTTTTTTCATACTCTTCATCCGGGTAAACGTACAGTGTTAACACCGGCCCAAAAATTTCCTCTTCCATCAGTTTAAACTTCGGATCGGTGGTCTCAATAATTGTCGGATGAATAAAATAACCTTTGGAATCATCATAGGCTCCGCCGACAACAATTTCGGCGTCGGAAGATTCACTGGCAAAATTGATGTAATCAACAATGGTAGTGTAAGCAGCTTCATCGATCACTGCGCACATAAAATTGGAAAAATCTTCCGGGCTTCCCATTTTGATTTTTTTTACAGCGTCGATCAGTTGGGTTTTCATGGTTTGCCAGAGACTTTTCGGGATATATGCCCGGGATGCGGCTGAGCATTTTTGTCCTTGATATTCAAACGCACCGCGAATAAGCGCTGTTACCGTGACATCAATTTCAGCAGAATTATGAACAAACACGAAATCCTTGCCGCCGGTTTCACCCACGATTCGAGGATAGGTGTAATACTTCTGGATATTATTGCCGATGGTTTTCCACATATTTTGAAAAACCGGGGTCGAGCCGGTAAAATGGATTCCTGCCAGATGGGGATTTGCCATTACCGGATCGCCGACAGCGCCGCCTGATCCGGGAATAAAATTAATAACACCATCCGGTAAACCGGCTGCTTGCAACAATTTCATAATAAAATAGGCTGTATAAACAGCCGATGAAGCGGGTTTCCACAAAACAACGTTGCCCATCATTGCCGGAGACGTGGGCAAATTACCGGCAATCGAAGTAAAATTAAACGGCGTGACCGCAAAAACAAAGCCTTCCAGGGGGCGCTGTTCCACATAATTCCAGCAAGCTGCCGAAGATTCCGGTTGCTGCTCATAAATCTTTTGCATGTAATAAGGATTAAACCGATAAAAATCGATCAGCTCACAGGCAGAATCAATTTCAGCCTGAAAAATAGTTTTTGACTGAGCAAGCATGGTAGCAGCGTTAATTTTTGCACGCCAGGGACCAGCAAGCAGGTCAGCAGCTTTAAGAAAAATTGCTGCGCGTGCTTCCCAACTCATGTTTGCCCAGCTTTCGCTGGCTTGAAGCGCCGCCTGAACCGCCAGGTCGACTTCCTTCTGCCCTGCCTTGTGATACTTGCCCAGCAAATGTTGATGATCGTGAGGACAACGGCAATCTCCCAAATTACCGCTCTTTATTTCTTTTCCTCCGATGATCAGCGGGATTTCGATTTGCTTGTTGGAGAGTTCGTAGAGTTGTTCCTTGACTTCCTTTTTTTCAGGGCTACCCGGCACATAGGGCAATATGGGCTCGTTTTTTGGATATGGCACTCGGACTATCCCATTTGTCATGAATAAACCTCCTTAACTTTCATTCAGAACGATTTTGCTGATATTTTAATATTTTAGCATTCAGTGAAATATTATTT